>NZ_JAWORD010000060.1:0-1353 GCF_033337665.1 Vibrio sp. Vb2960
TATGCGTTAGTTTTAGTGACTAAGGTGGTATGCGGCGGCTTCGGTATTGCGTTGCTCACCCCTTAACAAGGCGTTATGTGCTTGGAGGGAAATAATGAATTCAAAGGAAGTCGTCTTAGCTTTTTGGGACGCAATGAAAACTAATGATTTCGCGAAAGCAAGTGAGTTGCTTAGCCCAGATTTTGAAGGGTTTTGGCCTCAATCTGGTGAGCTTATTGTTGGACGAGACAATTTCATAGCGATTAACTCTTACTATCCAGCAAATGGTACTTGGGAGTTCGTCGTTTATTCAATCGTCTGCGATGGGGAAACAGTAGTCACTGATGTTTCTGTAACTGATAGCGTTCAAAAGGCGCGTGCTATTACTTTCCATACGGTAGAAAATGGTCTTATCCGTAAACAGAAAGAGTTCTGGCCCGACTCAATGGAAGCGCAGGAGTGGCGTTCCAAGTGGGTGAGGGTGGTGCAAGAGCAGGCACGCACATAACAAAGCGTTCAAGAGGGATTCTCAACGCATGGCAATTTTGGTTCTAAGTTTAGCTTTTGTGTTTATGGCACAATAATTTAGGTTTGGTGGCTTGCGTTGTTCACCCCTTAACGCGGCGTTATGTGCTTTCGGAGAAAACGATGAATAAGTGTCTAATCATCATATTATCTAGTCTTTCATTTGGTGCTCTTGCTGAAGAAGAGTCCATTGACTGTAATAATGCGATGACCACAATCGAGATAAACCAATGTGCTGCTATCGAACTAGAGTCAGCACAAGTTAAATTAGACAAATATCTAAGCACTAGCTTTGAGCATAACTCTCATGACCCAGAACTGATCGCAGCAATTAAGCTTGCGCAACAGGATTGGCAAGCATATATGTCCTCTCACTGTGATTCGGTTTATACGCAATGGCGTGATGGAACTATTCGTGGAATTATGGCGATATCGTGCAAAACTAAGCTAACTAAACAAAGAACGCACGAGTTATGGGAAAACTTTTTAACTTATATGGACAGTACCCCACCAGTTTTACCAGAACCAAGTGTAGAGTAGGTTTCAACCACGCACATAACAAACTGTTCAAGAGGGATTCGCAACGCGTGGCATTTTCACTATGCGTTGACTTTAGTGTTTAAGGTGGTGTGCGGTGGCTTCGGTACTACGTTGCTCACCCCTTAACAGGGCGTTAGTTCCCCAGAGGAAGCAATCAATCCGTAGGGAACTTTTGTTTCTGGTGTAGTACACGCATAACTCGGATGATATCGCCCTCAACCCAGTAAGATACAATCATCGAAATCTCAGGAATAATGAGCAATCGTCCGCGGATGCCATCTCGTTGTACACCCATTAAAGGTTGTTCAA
>NZ_JAWORD010000061.1:0-1288 GCF_033337665.1 Vibrio sp. Vb2960
AGACATTACTACTCCTGACATCAACGTACACAAAATAAACAGAATTTTCTTCATGTGACTCCGAAAACCTAACGCCCTGCTAAGGGGTGAGCAACGCAATACCGATGCCGCCGCACACCACCTTAATCACTAAATTCAACGCATAGTAAAAATGCGACGCGTTGCGAATCCCTCTTGAGCAGTTTGTTAGTCGCGAGGCACCGAGCGACAATTTTAAGCCGAACTAAACTTTACGAACAACAAACTTTATGTGCTTTGATGCACTTAAGTCAGGCGTAGTCGCAAAGCAGCTATTCAATGAAACCACTTGGAACAAACAACGCCGTAGAAAACGGACTGACAACACCAAAAAGCGTTTTTGGAAAGCCAATTTCACAGTGCGGACTTTCAACAAAGTCACTGAAACCACGTGGAACTTACAACACCAGAGAAAACGTCCTTTCAGCAAGTAAATAAGCTTTTAAACCAACAAACTCACCGGGCAGATTTGCAACCAAAAACAGATTTTCGATTGCCCCGCCCTATCACCACCAAAGAACGAAACAACCGCTTGGAAAATAGCAATGCATTGACTTAGAACCGATGAAACTGAGCTTTGACCGTCGAAGATGGAACTATGAATCAAACAGCCAGTAGCCAAGTTTTGAGCTTAAAAACATGATTTTGACTGCTAGCTTTTTCTGGCGACTAACGCCTTGTTAAGGGGTGAGCAACGCAATACCGAAGTTGCCGCATACCCCCTAATCACTAACACCAACGCATAGTAAAAATGCCACGCGTTGCGAATCCCTCTTGAACAATTTGTTATGTGAACATGCAAACTCAGTATCCAATATCTAGGATCAGAAACAACGTTAATAAAAACGGAGACCAGTACCATATGCTCCCTTTCCATTGACGAACTACTAAAGTTTGGTACAGCAAAGCGACAATTAATACTAGCTCTAGGAAAAACTGGAAAGGAAAGAGCAACAATGAGTAAACCATCCCATACCCAGGAGCTTGACCTGCTTCGCTAGGGTTACTCATTACACCGTCGATAAAGTGCTCGAAATATAAGTAAATGAAATGGCTCAGTGTTATTGCAACTAAAACAAACCTCACAATGCTGACGCTCCAAGCTTATGATTTGAAATAGTATTTGTTCCAGTTCAGAAACTGTCGAGCATCATATTTTCATAAACTCGACATCAATCTCAGTTTTGTTCACATAACGCCGCATTAAGGTGTGAGCAACGCTACCACAAAACTAAACCATACCACCGTAAACACGAAACCAACGATGAAA
>NZ_JAWORD010000062.1:0-1234 GCF_033337665.1 Vibrio sp. Vb2960
TGTGCCGTCCTAAATAAGGTTGACACTTTCCACCCCCCAAAATTGGAGAGTGTTATGAAATCAACAACTAAAAGAACTCAGCGCGATTACTCCCTCGCTTTTAAACTCACTGTAGTTGATGAGGTTGAAAAAGGAAGCCTCACTTACAAACAAGCCCAAGAGAAGTATGGCATCCAAGGTTGCTCTACGGTTTTGGTTTGGCTTCGTAAGCATGGTCGACTAGATTGGTCTAAAGGGACACCTAACTTTATGTCCAAAGGAGACTCTATGGCCGAGTTCAATTCACCTCCTACACCAGAGCAACGTATTAAAGAGCTTGAGAAGCAGCTCGAAGATGCTCAACTCAAAGCCGACTTCTTTGAAGCTGTCGTGAACGTTATGGAACGTGACTATGGTGTTAGAGTGACAAAAAAGCACAAAGAAGCGTTGTCCAAGAGAAAACCATAGTAGGTTTGAGCGTTACGAAGTTTTGTCAGTTAGTACAAATCTCTCGCCAAGCTTATTATAAGCAATGCCAAACTCAATCTCGTTGTGAACATCATGAGCATGCTGTCATTGGCTTTGTCCGTGAAGTCAGGCTGAAGCAGCCACGCATTGGCACGCGTAAACTGAAGTTCTTAGCAGCAACAAAGGGCATTCAAATAGGTCGCGATAAGCTCTTTGAACTTCTCAGAAAGCATCGGCTGTTAGTGAGAGCAAGACGAGCCTATCACCGAACGACTGACAGCCGTCATCGATTTTTCTGTCACCCAAACAAAGTGAAAGATGGGCTGACACCAACGAAGCCAGAACAACTGTGGGTTGCTGATATTACTTACTTGCCAACTCAAAATGGAGAGAGTTATCTCAGCTTGGTTACAGACGCTTATTCAAGGAAGATTGTTGGTTTTTATGTGGATGACAACATGAAAACTCAATCAGTTAAGCGGGCATTTATCTCAGCTCTCAGGCAACGGCAGAGTGAAGAAAAGCTAATACACCACTCAGATAGAGGTTCACAATACTGTTCGAAGGAATATCAAGATATCCATAAGAAACATAGAGTGACTTGCTCAATGACTGACGGGTATGACTGTTATCAGAATGCTTTAGCTGAGCGTGTAAATGGGATACTCAAAATGGAGCTCTTGCTGAAGAAACCGAAAGATCTGAAAGAAGCAAGGACGATGGTAGCAGAGTCCGTAGATATCTATAATCAAATGAGGCCTCATACGGCTTTAAAATACAAAACGCC
>NZ_JAWORD010000063.1:0-1162 GCF_033337665.1 Vibrio sp. Vb2960
TATGCGTTAGTTTTAGTGACTAAGGTGGTATGCGGCGGCTTCGGTATTGCGTTGCTCACCCCTTAACAAGGCGTTATACGTTTTGGGGAAATCGGGGGCAAGGAAATGTCTGAAGAAGCGATTAAACTAGCAAAGAACCTACTCGAAACAGATGATAATTATATAGAAAACATAATTGCATTATCGCGTATTGGAAACGAAATGTATGGGCAATGCTGGAACACTGATTACCACGTATTTGGTCTCATAGCATCGGAGACAGACCATTTACCTCTTAATCATGTTCGTTTGAATTGCTCAGAGGAGTTTCTCGTAAAAGCTGATAAAGAGCTAGTTGAAACGATGAAGTTTTATCGTTCCGATGTTGTTAGTGCTTGCAATAAGATCATCAGAAATATAAACGTATAACAAAGCGTTTAAGGCAGATTCGCAACGCGTGGCATTTTTGGTTTTTATCGGCTTTAGTGTTTACGGCACAATGTTTTAGGTCGGTGGCCTGCGTTGCTCACTACTTAACGCGGCGTTATATGCACGGGAGAGTTCAGTGACCAAACGGATTGAAAATAGAGAAGTCAAAGTGTGTCCTGTTGTACTTCGAAAATCACTGTCTGCTCTAGAATTGCTGCTATTTGAACATCCTTTAGCTGATGTGCAGTTGGTAAAAGGGACATTAGAATTAACAGACAGCTCAGTGGAAAGTGCAGCACTTAGGGAGCTTAAAGAGGAATCGGGTATATCCAAAGTTTCCAGTACCAAGTATCTCGGTGTTTGGGAAAGCGGTTTTCAAAATCAACTTTGGCATTTTGTTCTTTGTGAAGTCGCGGAAGACCTGCCGAATAACTGGAGTTTTTACACGCAAGATGATGGCGGCCATGAGTTTAACTTTTTCTGGCATAAGCTCGGAGATAGTCCGAAATTTAAATGCCATAAGGTGTTCTCTAATGCCATTAAGCAAGTCGAAACTCTGTGCATATAACAAACAATTTAAGAGTGATTCACCACGCTTGGCATTTTTGGTTTAGGTCAAGTTCAGTGTTTACGGTGTCCAAATTAAGTTGTATGGTCGCGTGGTTCACACCTTAATTGGGCGTTATGTTGTCAAAGATTAAGTATGAAGATTTTAATATTATTTATAGCGGCATTATTGTCTGGCTGCGCTGGT
>NZ_JAWORD010000064.1:0-1117 GCF_033337665.1 Vibrio sp. Vb2960
AGACCTTCGTCCATTGCGATTGGTGCGATTAGCTCTACAGTCATCTGTACGTTGTCGCCTGGCATTACCATTTCTACGCCGTCTGGTAGCTGGATGTCACCAGTTACGTCAGTTGTACGGAAGTAGAATTGTGGACGGTAGCCTTTGAAGAATGGAGTGTGACGACCACCTTCATCTTTAGACAGTACGTATACTTCTGATTCGAACTTAGTGTGTGGAGTGATTGAACCAGGCTTAGCTAGTACTTGACCACGTTCAACTTCGTCACGCTTAGTACCACGTAGAAGTGCACCAACGTTCTCACCTGCACGGCCTTCGTCTAGAAGCTTACGGAACATCTCAACACCAGTACATGTAGTTGTAGTAGTGTCTTTGATACCTACGATAGCAACTTCGTCACCTACAGTTAGGATACCACGCTCGATACGGCCAGTTACTACTGTACCACGACCTTGGATTGAGAATACGTCTTCGATAGGCATTAGGAATGGCTGATCTACCGCACGCTCTGGCTCAGGGATGTAAGTATCTAGAGCTTCTGCTAGTTCAACGATTTTCGCTTCCCACTGCTCTTCGCCGTTTAGTGCGCCTAGTGCAGAACCTTGGATAACTGGTAGGTCATCACCTGGGAAATCGTATTCAGATAGAAGTTCACGAACTTCCATTTCTACTAGTTCTAGTAGCTCTTCATCGTCAACCATGTCACATTTGTTCATGAATACGATGATGTATGGGATACCAACCTGACGGCCTAGTAGGATGTGCTCACGAGTTTGTGGCATTGGGCCATCTGTCGCAGCAACAACTAGGATACCACCGTCCATCTGTGCAGCACCAGTGATCATGTTTTTAACATAGTCAGCGTGTCCTGGACAGTCAACGTGTGCGTAGTGGCGTGATGGAGTGTCGTACTCAACGTGAGAAGTTGCGATTGTGATACCGCGCTCACGCTCTTCTGGAGCGTTATCGATAGATGCGAAGTCTTTAGCTACACCGCCGTAAACTTTAGCAAGAGTAGTACAGATAGCTGCAGTTAGAGTTGTTTTACCGTGGTCAACGTGGCCGATAGTACCAACGTTAACGTGCGGTTTCGTACGTTCAAATTTTTCTTTAGACA
>NZ_JAWORD010000065.1:0-1104 GCF_033337665.1 Vibrio sp. Vb2960
GGCGTTATGTAACTTCATGATTAGTCAGTTTCAAAACTATATAATTTCAATCATAAAGTTTTCTTCTCTTTTTTAACATGAGGTCGAATCAGCGGCACATTATCTATCCTAAGATATTTACTAAGGATTGAGGTGAAAATGAAGTTGCCAACATGGGAAAAACTTCGTGCCAATTACCCTGCGTTACCAGCTAATGTGGTTTTTGAAAAAATTGGTGGTAAAGTAGGTTTGAACTACGAACTAGGTATATTTTCAAACGCTTGTGCTATTAGAGTTTCCAAAGCTCTTAATGGTAGCGGTGTAGAACACAAAATTCCTCGTTACAACGCGATTGGGCCGGAAGGAAAAATGAGTCTTCAAGTCTCTTCGGGACAAAATAAATTTTGGTATATTTTTCGAGTCAAAATTCTTATCAAATACCTATCAGAAAAATACTTTAGCCCTGAAGAGCTAACTCCCGAAGAGCACCTAGAGAAAATTAAAGGGCGTAAGGGCATTATTGTCTATCAAGTTGACGGATGGAGTGATGCGACAGGGCATGCTGACCTATGGGATGGGAATAAATGTGTATACCAAGGGTATGCATCAGTTACTCACAAAGTTCTGTTCTGGGAGTGCACATGATCAAGGTTATGACTTTCATACTTTTACTGATGTCATTATCTGTAAAAGCTAATACTGGTCCCCAATCTAATATCGATGAACAATTAATACAATTCGCGAGAGCGAATTGTTTATATCAGTACTTTCAACATAAAAACTACGACTTAGGTGATATTAGAAATATCTCTGCAGGTATAGTGCAAATGAGTTCTATATCACCAGACACTTTCGTTGAAGTATCTAGGCTAGTAAAAAAATATGAGCCCGCAATTAATTATAAGAATGAGACGTCTCCTTTACTCGCGAAGTGTTTTACTTTGGAAAACGATCCTGTTTTTCTAGAAAATCTGAGCTTGTTGACTCAGGTTGAGTAAAGTTACATAACAAACTGTTTAAGAGTGATTCGCAACGCGTGGCATTTTTGCTATGCGTTGCGTTTAGTGGTTAAGATGGTATGCGGCGGCATCGGTATTGCGTTGCTCACACCTTAACAGGGCGTTA
>NZ_JAWORD010000066.1:0-1092 GCF_033337665.1 Vibrio sp. Vb2960
GTAACTTTGAGAGAACTACTTGGTTTTCCGAGACGTCGGAAACCGCTACACCGGAAAATCAATTGGAGAAATCACCATGGCAGTGAATGTAAACACTAACGTATCAGCGATGACCGCTCAGCGTTACCTAAACAACGCAAACTCAGCTCAACAAACTTCTATGGAGCGTTTGTCTTCAGGTTTTAAAATCAACAGCGCGAAAGATGACGCTGCGGGTCTACAAATCTCGAACCGTTTGAACGTACAAAGCCGTGGTTTGGATGTAGCGGTTCGCAACGCGAACGACGGTATCTCGATTGCACAAACTGCTGAAGGTGCAATGAATGAGACCACTAACATTCTTCAACGTATGCGTGATTTGTCTCTACAATCAGCAAACGGTTCAAACTCGAAAGCAGAACGTGTTGCGATTCAAGAAGAAGTGACCGCGCTAAACGACGAACTAAACCGTATCGCAGAAACCACTTCTTTCGGTGGTAACAAGCTACTAAACGGCACACACGGTGCGAAATCGTTCCAAATCGGTGCGGATAACGGTGAAGCAGTGATGCTTGAGCTAAAAGACATGCGCTCAGACAACAAAATGATGGGCGGTGTGAGCTACCAAGCTGAAAGTGGTAAAGGTAAAGACTGGAACGTTGCTGAAGGTAAGAACGACCTAAAAATCAACCTAACGGACAGCTACGGCCAAGAGCAAGAAATCAACATCAGCGCAAAAGCGGGTGACGATATCGAAGAGCTTGCGACTTACATTAACGGCCAAACTGACCTAGTGAAAGCCTCTGTAGACCAAGACGGTAAACTGCAAATCTTCGCTGGCAACAACAAAGTTGAGGGCGAGGTCGAGTTTTCAGGCGGTCTATCTGGTGAACTAGGTTTGGGCGAAGGTAAAAAAGTAACGGTAGATACTATCGACGTAACCTCAGTTGGTGGCGCACAAGAATCTGTTGCTATCATCGATGCAGCACTGAAATACGTAGACAGCCACCGCGCAGAGCTAGGTGCATTCCAGAACCGTTTCAACCACGCAATCAGCAACTTGGACAACATTAACGAGAACGTGAATGCGTCGAAGAGCCGTATCAAAGATAC
>NZ_JAWORD010000067.1:0-1049 GCF_033337665.1 Vibrio sp. Vb2960
CTATGCGTTTGTTTTGGTGTTTAAGGTGGTTTGCGGCGGCTTCTGTATTGCGTTGCTCACCCCTTAACAGGGCGTTAGCTTGTACGAAAAGGATTTAGTATGTACGAAGAATATCAATCCCATTCAGAAATCGATTTTTCAAGAATCTATCATGTTTTCCATTCATTGCCTTTGTTTGATGATACCTACTTAAATATGCAAGGCATGAACATCGGAATGGTGGATATGTATATAACTGGTTGCGAGTATGAACTGCTAAATACATATATCGGAATTGAAAAGACACCAGCAGATATGGCTATGTTTACCTCTGCTCAGTCTCAAATGTGGATCTTTGCGTTGTATGAGTTAATGAGAACGTGGAAGCAGCGAATGCGTCAATTGCGGAAATGGAAAGACAATGGTGCGTTAAATCAAATGTTAGCCAAAGTTCAAAAAGATGAGCACAACTTAGCTGCATATATGCGGGGGCGTCATATTGAGTGGGTCAGAGATGAACCATCCGCAATTGATAAATTAGACGCATACGAGAATGCTCTCAAGCCTTTGTACGATATGACTAGCTCAATCCGTATGAACTTGGCTAAACATGAGATTCAAGGCAAGAATAACTCCATAGTTCGTGCTCCAGGCTATGGTAGAATCAATATGCTTTGTGGTGCATTGGATTATCAAGTTGATATCGACCACGAAACGTTCGAGTTTGTTAATCGCCGAGATATAGCGGATGCAATTCGCAGAATTCAGCTCCCAAGCTAACAAACTGTTCAAGAGGGATTCGCAACGCGTGGCATTTTTACCATGCGTTGATTTAAGTGATTAAGGTGGTCTGCGGCGGCTTTGGTATTGCGTTGCTCACCCCTTAACAGGGCGTTAGTTCCCCAGAGGAAGCAATCAATCCGTAGGGAATTTTTGTTTCTGGTGGAGTACACGTATAACTCTGATGATATCGCCCTCGACCCAATAAGAGATAATCATCGAAATCTCAGGAATAATGAGCAATCGTCCGCGGATGCCATCTCGTTGTACACCCATTAAAGGTTGTTCAA
>NZ_JAWORD010000068.1:0-896 GCF_033337665.1 Vibrio sp. Vb2960
ACATCACAAGGCGTGGCAGTCACGCTGACTGAAACCGAAAACGCTGATGGTAGCTTTACTTACGAGGCGACGGCGGGTAGTGAAGCGGTCTTTACGCTGACAGTGAACACTGATGGCTCTTATAACTTCACGCTAGAAGGTCCAATCGACCACGCGGTAGATAGCGATGAGCTGACACTCAACTTCCCAATCATCGCAACAGACTTTGATGGCGACACCATAAATGCCACTATTCCAGTGACAATCGTGGACGATAAGCCTGTTATTACCGACGTCGACACCATTACGGTTGATGAAGATGATCTAGCGTCAATTGGCTCAGACCAAAGCAATCCAATTTCTATTGATGGCAACTTTACTACCACACAAGGCTCTGACCGAGTGGTGAGCTACCAACTCGATGCTTCAGCAACACCAGTGGACGGTTTAACATCGCAAGGCGCGGCTGTCACACTGACAGAAACCGCAAATGGTGATGGTAGTTTCACTTATGAAGCGACTGCGGGTGGCAGCCCAGTATTTACTCTGACAGTAGATACTGATGGCTCTTACAACTTCATACTTGAAGGGCCAATTGATCACGCGGTTGATAGTGATGAGTTGACACTGAACTTCCCAATTATCGCAACCGACTTTGATGGCGACACCGTTACTGAAACCATTCCAGTCACGATTGTTGATGATGTACCGACCATCACAGCGGTGGATGCGTTAAGTGTCGATGAAGATGACCTTACCGGTGTGGGTTCGGACCCTGGCGGCGATCTGTTCGTTGAAGGCGCGTTTACTACCACACAAGGCTCTGACCGAGTGGTGAGCTATCAACTGGATTCAACCGCTGATCCTGTTGCGGGGCTAACCTCTCAAGGTGAGGCGATTACCTTGGTGGAAACCGC
>NZ_JAWORD010000069.1:0-889 GCF_033337665.1 Vibrio sp. Vb2960
AATCACCATCCCACTTTATATTAATACTCATACTTCCCTACTTTTTGATGTCACTATTGTTGATTGCACTTAACGCCTTGTTAAGGTGTGAGGCACGCAATACTGAAGCCTCTGCATACCACCTTAATCACTAAACCTACCGCATAGTAAAAATGCCACGCGTGCCGAATCACCCTTGAACAATTTGTTAGGCAAATTTTAAAGATATGCACCGACTACTGACATGCAGTGCTGAACCGTGTTCTCTTTTTCACCGACTGGCGCGACATAATGAATTGCAGATTCAGCATCCGCCCTACTCGACAACTTACTAATAACCCACGCAGCTAAGTACTTTGATGACAAACAACCACCTGCTGTTGCAAGATTACCATTAGCATAAAATGGCTGCTCTAAAACAGTCACTCCCGATTCGACAACCCAAGGTCTCGTTGTTAAATCGGTACAAGCTGGTATTTGATGCAGTAAGCCAAGCACGGACATGAGCAAAGTACCTGAACATTGCCCACCAATTAACTGAGTTTCAGGGTTTAGCTTTAACCTTGAAAACATATCTCTATCTTGAGCAATATCGCGCGTTAGTACACCGCTACCAAACAATACAACGTTGGCTTGATTCGCAAACTCTAGAGGCTGTTGAGATTGAATTGTAACTCCGTTCATTGAAGTGACGTACTGAGATGGACTCGTTATTTGCACGTTCCAACCTACGTCTTTCATTCGGTTTAAAATCCCCGCTGCTATAAATGAATCAAGTTCATTAAATCCGTCAAATGTTAGTACTGCGATATCCATATCTACTCCTATTTGCCTAACGCCCTGTTAAGGTGTGAGCAACGCAATACCGAAGCTCCCGCATACCACCTTAAACACTAAAACCAACGCATAG
>NZ_JAWORD010000006.1:0-228227 GCF_033337665.1 Vibrio sp. Vb2960
TGAGTAGTTTTACAGGCAAAGCCGAAACGGATGATAACCACCTACTGAAGTAGGTGGTTTAGGGCTGAAAATAAAAAAAGCAGCCGTTCGGCTGCTTTAAGATACTATCTGGTTTACTTAGTTGGGATTAGTTTACCCAGTCACGTAGTGTAAACGTCAATTCGTGATCGGCACTTTTCAGAACAAGACCATCTGTAGTTAGCGTGATATCGCTCCAGTTAGATAGTGTTTGTGTCATTGCGTTTTCGATCTTCATTTGATCTTCCATACACATCTTCATGGTCATGCCCATTTTTTCGATGCGTAGTTGGTTGTTTTTCAGCTCGGCTTGACCGAAGAAGTTGTTACAACCTGCGTTGCCGTTTGCGGTTAGATTTTCACCGATTTCTAGGCGAGCCGCTTTTTGGTGTTCGTCTAGAACGATATTTTTGCCATCAACTTGAACAAGTTCCCAGTTGTGGTGCTGCAAATCTTGAGCCGTTATTTCTTTCACATCATCACCGTTGCTAGCACAAGCAGTCATAAGAACAGGGAGAGAGATTGCTGTAACTAACGTTTTTAGGCTAAGCTTCATTTTATAGACTCCGTTTTTATAAACGCGGTAAGTATAAGTAATAAAACACTGTTTTTGTCAGCATAAGGTTATGGTTTCGTATGTTTTTGACATAACGAAGTATATAGCAAGTTTTGTTGCTGACTAATCTTCTCATTATTTAAACTAGGCCAATACGCCCTAATATGGAAAGAGCGGTTTTAGTATGGAGCAACTGGAGTTTTTTACTGTCCCAAGCCCTTGTGTTGGAGTATGTACCTCCGATGAAAAAGGGTATTGCAAGGGGTGTATGAGAAAGAGAGAGGAAAGGTTTAATTGGCTTAACTTAACCCCCGCTCAGCAGTTGCACGTTATTAAGTTGTGTCGTCAAAGGTACAGAAGAAAGATGTTGGCAGGGAAGACGAAGCCAGAACAGCTTCAAGATGAGTCATCGCCTCAACAAGACTTATTCTAGAACTCTTGTTCAGTCTGTGGGTTACGCCTTCGCTTTCGGTTCTGATTAGGCTTTTACATATTCCCGGTCCGGCAAGGTGTCCTTTAAGAACCGGGAATCTCCTATCCATTTTCCCTATAAAGCGGTAATTGGCGTTATTTCATCGACCAACGGTCGCTAACCCAGCCTCCCGCTTGTTCGTCGAAGTGATTTCCTGAAAATCGATGATTGAATTCAACATCTAATTTACTTGTTGGGCGTTCATCCATGAGTTGATGAATGTATCTCGCCATAGGATCCGTACAAGCTTCACGCTCTCTACGGGTAACTACTTCTTTGATCATTTGGAGTCTGTAGCTATTGCTGGCTCGTTTCATTTTTGACCTCCAGAACTCGATGGCAGCAGTTTGAACACATTGACGTCCAGATCGCTGCTCATTAGTGTGCGCGTGGAGGCACATCACCATCGTTTGAAGTCCAAAGACAAATTGTTTGAGAGCAGTGTTTGTAACGCCATTCACATCTTTCTCAGAATCATTGACTGTGCGATTGAAAATGTTTCGCGAAATTTAGCCGATGAACCTGCATATTTAAAAGACCTTATCAAACATAGAAGCCCAACACAGGGGCGTCAATAACACAAATGAACAATTTTTGAACATATTGTGAAGGTGGAGAGTTTTCAGTAATTTATCGAAAATAAAAAACCGAAGCACAAAGCTTCGGTTTTAAGGAAAGCCCTGACGAAATTGCTTGTAAAAGCTCTTAGCGCCAGGGGTAAGGTGTTGAGTATTAGCTACCAGTTGCAGGACAACCTTTTACTGGTTGGCCATTACTGAAGTACTTGACGTTCTCTAAGTTATTGTTGTAGTTATCCGCAGAGATTTGTGGGTTGTTTACGAAGAACTCGCGCAAAACGTATGCATCGGTTAGCTGTGTAGATTGAACATCGATGATTGGATAGTTATCGCCACCAGCAGCACTGAAGCTGATTACAGAGAATGTGTACGTTTCGTTTAGATCGAAGCCTTTATTGTTAATATCGGTAATGGTTACTGAGCCAGCATCACAGTTTACATCTAAAGTGATGTTATCTAGTTGAGCGTAAGCACCAGACCCTGCAGATTTCGTCGCAACCACGTCTAGGTATTCTTTAACTTCTTTACCTGTCATAGTTGCTTTAGTCACGAAGTTACCAAATGGCTGAACCGTTAGTACGTCACGGTAAGTGATATCACCATCTTGGATTGAATCACGCACGCCGCCAGAGTTCATCACACCAAAGTCAGCATTTACCGTTTTGTAAGTACGGTATGCCTCGCCGAGTAGGTGACCTAGGTTAGTTTGTTGAGAGCGAACTACGTTACGATCACCTTCTAACTTACCCGTCGTATTAGAAATCTTCTCATCTAATAACTCTTGACCTTGTTGTTGGTATGGCAGTAGTAACGCTTTTACTGTTGCATCTTGTTGAATTCGTTCACCGATAACTTCATCGTTTTCGTCTAGAAGGTTTACAGGAATCAGTGCGTAGTTCGCTAAGTGAAGCTTGCCGTCGTAGTATTCGAAGTCAGCACGACCCACATATTTACCCCACTCATGCGCTTGCATAATCCAAGTGCCTTTTTGTTGGTCTGGGGCACAATCATCCCCAGGTTTGAAATCAGCATACTCATTGGTACCTGGTTCCATACATACAGGGTTTTGTGAGTGACCACCGATGATAGCGTTTAGCTGTCCTTCTTCAAGAGAGCGAGCGAGTTTAACGTCACCTGGTGCTTCACTACCGTTTTTGCCATCTTCGTAGTGACCCATGTGCGTCGTTGCAAATACTAGGTCTACCTTTTCGTTCTCTTCGATTTCCTTCAGTACCTTTTTGATTTCTACTTGAGGGTCTTCGAAGTGGATGTTTGATACGTTGTCTGGATTGACTAGCTTCGCAGTGTCTTGCGTTGTTAGACCAATAACAGCGATCTTAAGGCCGTTGATAGTAAATACTTTGTAAGGGTCGAAGTAACGCTCGTTTGTATCTTTTTTATAGATATTCGCAGCCAGCATAGGGAAGTCAGCTAGCTCGGCTTGCATATCGAGAATATCTAGTGAGTTATCAAATTCGTGGTTACCGACAGCCATTGCATCGTAACCAAGTAGGTTCATCCCTACGAAGTCTGGAACCGCATCTTGCATGTCTGATTCTGGTACACCGGTATTAATATCACCGCCAGATAGCAGAATGGTTTCACCGCCTTTTGCTTCGACTTCTGCGCGGATAGATTCGATTAAAGTGTGACGCGCAGCCATGCCGTATTCGCCGTCGCTGTTATGCCAAAAGCGACCATGGTTATCGTTAGTGTGGAGAACGGTGAACTTAGTACAAGAATCTGCAGTCTCGCAGGTTACTGGAGAATTGTCGCTGTCTGAGCCGCATCCTGCTAGCGCAGCGCCCACTGCCACTACCAAAAGAGATTTGGAAAACTTCATAAGGGATCCTTTCTTTGTGATTTTGTTATTGTTACGGCGTGAAATATACGGAATTAATGTGAAACTTTAGTGATCTATCTCTTATTTATACTTCTATCGGAGAAATGAATTAATAAGCCTGCAAACTACGTCTATAAATAAACAGAATTGGTATTTAGTATTTATTTTATATAGCTAGCTCTTTTTTTTGTGAGGTAGTTAATTGAATGTGTGTTGTTTATGTGAATCAATGCGCATTTTTGCGAAGTATTACGCTGATTTTGGTGATAATTTTGCCAAGTTTATGTTTTCCCTAATAGGTATGACACAAATCGTTATAAATTTTCGCTCTAATGATGAGGGGCTCGGTTTGTATGCATAATGAACAGCACAGAATTGAAACTCATTTGATTATGGCTTTATTCTGCCTAACTCTATCAAAAATTGTATTTATCTCTTTACTATAATTGCGATCGTTTAGAAACCTTATGCTTTAGGCATCGTTTATTTATCCTCATCCGATACCTTATCGTGCTTATTCCGCATTTGACACTTGAGTGTTTAAACAAATAGATTCAACCTAATGAGTCAAAATGAAAAGTAAATAATGGATCGTTCTTCTTCGAATATTATGATGTGAACTATCATTTAATTAATGAAAATGAAATGGATTAATGTAAAGCGTTGCGACTGTAGCTGTTATCTTTGAGCTTTGGTTTAAAGGGTAGGGTTAAAAGAATTTGTAAGTGGTGAACGCTAATAAAGGATGCTTATGAGATACACAGTAAGGGACGCACTCAAAAAGGAAGCAGCCCAAATCGCCAAGATACACGTTGATTCTTGGCAGGTGGCGTATAAAGGATTAATGTCAAAGAGCTACATAGAGCAGTTTACGATTGAGCGTCGAGAAAGGATGTGGGCGCGAGTGATGACGGAGCAACTGGCCCAATTGATCGTAGTTGAGAGGCAAGGAGAAATTGTTGGCTTTTTAAGTTACGAGTTACCTAACCACACCAGCGAAGATAAAACGGCATTAGTGACATGTTGCTACGTTACGCCGCTACATTATGGGCAAGGAGCAGGAAGTGCACTGTTAGATGAGTTAGAGACACGTTTGCTCTCTACGTCAGTTATGCAGATCAGTTTGAAAGCATTGGATACTAATCAACAGGGGCTTAACTTTTACAAGAAGTGTGGTTTTGTGTGTACTGGAGATGAAGAGTCGGAAGTGATTGAGAGTATGACGCTGACCGATCTCACTTTAGTGAAGTATATTGCCCGTTCATAAATCAAATGCTATATGCCAAATATAGTAAAACCCCGGAGGTGGTAAGACTCCGGGGTTTTGAAATTTTGTAGATGTCTCGGTTGGTAAGTCCGATTATCTTTTATGCAAAAGGTTTGGATTTAATCCGATTAATTCCTTGGTAGGGAATTAGATACGGATGAAGTCCATGTGTTCAACTTTTGGCTTGAACGCGTGACGTTGAACGTCTTGTGGCTTAACTTTAACTTCTTTGCCATCGATAACTAGAACGATGCCTTCGTAGAATTCAGGCTTGTCCATTTGGTTTACGATGTCGTCGTGGTTAAGAACGATAGCTACTGCTGCTTCTTCACCGCCGTATACAACTGCAGGGAATTTGCCAGCGTGACGTAGGCGGCGGCTCGCACCTTTACCTAGTTCAGTACGTACTACTGCTTCGAATTTCATAGTATTTACTCTCAAATTAGTAAAAATCAAATGTTCACAATCAACAATGCGACCTTGTTGTTCGTGGTAAAGCTTGAAACAGGAACTGTTCAAGCGAGCGCGGATACTATCATTCCACTTATAAATGGGCAACCCAAATCGTATCCAAATCAACAAAAAGGTATGATTTAGCGGGGTGGAAGGCTATCCCTTTTAACGCTTTGCTTGGATTTTGTTCACATCGACTTCATTTTCATCGGTTTACTAATCATGGTCCGAAGAACAAAGTTTATGTGTTATATGCTTTATGTTCGGCTGAGATGTAAGACTAAAGATGCTTTTAATCCACCTAAAGCGCTTGTATCCAATGTTAATTGACCTCGGTAACTGTGTGCCATTTCACTGACTATGTTTAGACCAAGACCTGAGCCAGGGGTTGTTTCATCCAATCTAACTCCTCTCTTGATTACTTGACTCAGTTTCTCTTTAGGGATGCCTGGCCCATCATCTTCAATAATGATGTGTATATTTTCCTTATCCTGAGAGGAGTGCACACGAATCATGCTGTTGGCCCACTTATAGCCATTTTCTAGCAAGTTACCTAGCATTTCATCGAGATCGGTCTGCTCTACTGCTACATTCAGCTCTGAATCAAGTTCATTAATTAAGGTAATGCTTCGGCTCGCATACACTTTATCAAACGCCATTGAGATAGCATCCACACGATCTGCTGGGTTCGACTTCACTGATAATATGTTCATCGATCCGGCCATACGGGCACGACCCAAATGGTAATCGATATGGTCTTGTATTTGATTGATTGGAGCTCGGAGACGGGATTGTGCCTCAGGTTCTAACGTCTGAACTTCATTTTTTAGAACAGAAAGTGGCGTTTTAAGTGCATGAGATAGGTTACCTGCATGATTGCGAGCTCTCTCTAGTAATTCTTGGTAATGGAACAGCAGAGCGTTGAGGTCGAAGATTAGAGGAGAAATCTCTTTTGGGTAGGTTTCTTCTAGACTCTTTTTATTACCAGACTTCAGCTCGGCTAATTCTTTTTGTAGCTTTGTAAGCGGACTCAATGACCAAGCAATTTGCAGTAAAATGACGGTAAGCACGCCCGCGAATAATAAACCCAAAATAAGCCAAAGTTGGCCGATTAACGTCTGAAGGGTATTTTTAATGGGCTCTTCGTCAATACCAATAATAATGTGAATAGGACCATCGTAATCAGGAAGATACAGCGCTTTTTCTAGCGTAATTAGTTTTTCGCCTCTTGCTCCATACGCATCTTTATCCAAACCTTTGTATTCGATTTTTTTGTCCCACAACGAACGAGAACGTTCGAGGCTTGCCTCTGTAGAGGCGCTCCAATACAAACCACTGTAAGGTCGGTTAAATCGAGGGTCTGATAGCTGAGCTGCGAGTGAAAGATGCCCGGTGTTATCGACTTCTAACTGTGCGGCGACTTCATCCATAAAAATGCTGAGCTGTGAGCGAGTGTCATCAACCATATAGTTGTAGACCTGCGTCGGTATCGTCACACCAGCGGCGAGGATCATTGCCGTTAACCAAACGATCGCCGCTAAAACGAGGCGACTTTTGATACTCAGTCGTTTTATTGCGTTCAACGGTAGCCTGTTTCTATTCGGCATTTAATTGGTATCCCAACCCTCGGACAGTTTTGATGATCTTTGGTGCGATTTTTTTGCGAATTCGGCCGATAAAAACTTCGATTGTGTTGGAGTCACGATCAAAGTCTTGTTTGTAAATGTGCTCGACGAGTTCGGTTCGAGAAATCACTTTTTCCGGGTTATGCATAAAGTAAGCGACCACTTTATACTCTAGCGCCGTCAAGCTTACCGCTTGCCCTTGCCACATGACTTTAGAAGTGCGTGTATCCAAGCTCAAGTCGCCAATTTGCATCACAGGAGAGGCATTACCAGAGGCTCTTCGTAGCTGTGCACGAATACGAGCGATAAGCTCAACCATTTCAAATGGTTTAGTTAGGTAATCGTCTGCACCTGCGTTTAAGCCTTCAACTCGCTGCGTTAGGGTGTCGCGAGCGCTTAGAATCACGACAGGAGTATTAATGTTTTCATCTCGGATGCCTTTTAGGACGGTAAGACCATCCAGTTTTGGCAAGCCGAGGTCAAGAACAATGGCGTCCCATTCTTCCGAAGTCGCGCGATACAGAGCGTCTATGCCATCTTGGGACAATTCTGGTACCCAGCCGGTACTTTCTAATGTTTCGATGATTTGCTCGCCTAAACGAGGATCATCTTCAACAACAAGTATTTTCATATTGATGATTCTTATTATGTTTGGATTTTTATCGAAGTAAGCTACGCATCGTGTCTGGATTACGCATTAGACAAGTTTAGTTGTTTTGCGGCTTTAACGCTTTGTTAAAGCTGCGACCTTTGATCTCAAGCATTTCCAGCGTGGCGGCGTCGTACTCAACTTTCAGGACGCTATTGTTGTACAGAATTTTCAATTCATACACCCAAGCATCATCATCTTCTTCAAGCTCGACCTTGATGATGCGGCCGTATAGGTCGTTTTCTACTGCGGCGTAAAGTTCCGAAAATGGTCGTATATATCCTTGTTGAACCGCGCGGTAGACCTCATCTTGATCTTCATCGAATTCGATGCGTGTTCCTGGCTTTTCGACATCTTGCACGATGGCGTGGCCATTTTGTGATGTGTACTCGTTGTCATGCTTGGCAAAACTTGGTGCACACATGAATGTCGCAATAAGGCCGAAAAGTAACGCAGAATGTAGAGAAGTCGTTGCTTTATACATAGTCAAACCTTTTCTGGAGCGTTAGCCGCAGTATATCGGATATAGATGAACAGAGAGTGAATCAGCTAATTAAGTTTTGCCATGTGTTGTGGATGTTATTTCAACTCATCTTCAAAAATTTTATCTCGCAGCTTCCAAAAGCGACCAGATTTTCTAGCAATAACAAACTGAGGCAAACGGAAACGATGTTGATTAGCGACAACGCGTGTCGGTGAAGCCTCTTCAAAAGGACGATGCTTGTCTGCTAAGTGGGGGCGTACGAACTGATCTTTAAACGTTTGTTTTTGTTTTTTGGTACTCAATGACCAAAACTCATGAACTAACGCATTGCCTTCGCCTTGGTATGGTTCACCAGAATACGTCACCTTTAGCTGAGATTTACCATCACTGGACTTAAATACAGATAGGTCCATTTCTGTGCATTCAAAGATCAATGCATCTTTGAGATTAAGGGCTTCTTTTAGCTTTTTATCTGGGTCAACGAGCGTCGCGTCACACTCATGACAAATTCGTGCAGCGATATCGTTGTCCGCACCACATTCACCACAGTATTTGGCACGGAAACGGTATCCACAGTGTTCACGTTCGCCAGTGTCTTCATCTTCAAAGTAACCTTGGCAACGTCTGCCAAAGTGTTCAACCAAGAAACCGTTACTATCCAACTTACCCCAGAAGTTGTTATTGAATCCGCAAGCCGGGCAAGGAATCGTGATAATTTCACTGTCAGAGTCTGGTTTGGGATCACCGACTTCAGGTTGGTATAAATCGTAGCTGTTGCCTGCGTAATCAAGCACTAAACATTCTGATTTTCCGTCTGATAAGCGTAATCCTCGTCCTACTATCTGTTGGTACAGACTGACTGACTCTGTTGGTCGCAAAATCGCGATTAAATCGACATGCGGCGCATCAAAACCGGTTGTCAGTACCGAAACATTGACCAAGTATTTTATTTGACGATTCTTGAACGCTTGGATGATCGCATCGCGCTCCGGCGTAGGTGTATCACCAATGACGATTTCAGTTTCGCCTTCTGGCAATAAACTGTGTATCTCCTGTGCGTGTCGAACAGTTGCAGCGAAGATCATGACACCTTGACGCTCTTTCGCATATTGCATGATTTGCTCAACAATTTGCGGAGTCGCACGTTTGGCTTTATCGATCACCATGTCCATTTCTGCTTCTTTGTAGCGTCCGGTGTTAGCGGGCTTCAGCTGAGAGAAGTCGTAAGACAAAACGGGGGCATCCATCATGCGGGCTGGAGTGAGGAAGTTTTCGTCGAGCAAGTAACGGATCGGCAGTTCGAAAATACAATCGCGGAAGAATCGAGGCTCTTCTGTTCGCACTTGACCTCGGGTGTGATACTGATAAATCCAGCCCATTCCTAAACGATAGGGCGTTGCAGTTAGTCCCAGCACCTTAATGCCAGGGTTCAGTTCTCGTAAGTGAGTAATAACTTTTTGGTAGCTGCTGTTTTTGTCATCTGGCACACGATGGCACTCATCAATAACGAGCAGAGAAAACTGGTTTTTGAACGAATCTAAGTTACGTACGACCGATTGAACCGAAGCAAACACGACTTGCTGGTCAGTTTCTTTTCGTCCCAATCCTGCTGAGAAGATAGAACCTTTTAAACCATAACCTTCATACTTCGCGTGGTTTTGCTCGACCAGTTCTTTTACGTGGGCGAGGACTAACACTCGTCCTTTCGCAAGGCGAGCAAGTTCTGCGATCACCAAGCTTTTTCCTGCACCGGTTGGCAGCACGATCACTGCTGGTGTCGAGTGTTTACGAAAGTAATGAATAACGGCTTTAACCGAGTCGGCTTGATAAGGACGAAGTGTGTACATGAAAATATGTGAAATTGCTCAACTATTCGAACGAGGAACGCTATAATACCTGACTTTTATACCCAAGTGACCTTTAAACCAAGATTTAGAGATCACTTGGGTATAATTCAATGAGGTATTCATGCGTTTAGATAAATATTTGTGTGACGCTCTGGGTGCAACACGCAAACAGGCAACAAAGATCATCAAAAGTGGAGACATCACCGTTGACGGTGAGGTTCAAAAAAGTGGTGCATTTAAAGTACCTGAAGGTGCGGAAGTGATGTGGGAAGACCGTGTTGTTGGTGCTCCTGGTCCTCGTTACATTATGTTGTATAAGCCTGCTGACTTTGTTTGTTCACATGAAGATGGCTACAACCAAACTGCATTCGCATTGCTTGATGAGCCTAAAATTGAAAACCTTCACTTTGCGGGCCGATTAGATGTCGACACAACTGGTTTAGTGTTGATTACGGATGATGGTAAGTGGTCTCACCGTATTACCTCACCTAAGCATAAGTGTGAGAAAACGTACCGTGTTTGGCTCGTCGATGCTATTCAGCCAGATTACGCGGAAAAGCTCGAACAAGGCATCATTTTGCGCAATGAATCAGAAGCAACATTGCCCGCTCGTTTGGAAATCGTGAACGAGGCCGAGAATGAAGTATTGTTAACTATCGTGGAAGGTAAGTATCACCAAGTGAAACGTATGTTCGCGGCGTTAGGAAATAAAGTTGAGTACTTACATCGTGAGCGTATTGGTTCTATCGAACTTGATGAGGCACTAGAACCAGGTGATTATCGCTACCTCACGCAAGAAGAAATTGATTCTATTTGGAATTAATTGTCAGCATGGGAAATTCTTTAGTTCCTAATAGGAACTAGTCTTTTGGTAGGAATTGGCTCAAAATAAATTTTCCTACCAAAATTAGTGCCTAGACAATTCCGGTGTGCTTACTCATCTCAGTGATATGCCTTTGCATTTAGCTGATGCATGCATACTCTTATTGCAAAGCCTTCGGCTACGGTGAATGGAATGATGGTGTCAACGCCATCATTTTTACTGCATTGTGTTTGTTTCCCATAAACACATTTCGCTTTCACATGCTTTTCTATGTCGAGTTCGTCAAGGTCACACCTTGGTACATATTTGCCCTTATGATTCTCGAACGTTGGATAGAACAGGTTTTTGGCTTCTACATTCAGCGATATGAGAACTTCCGTTATTTTCACTTTGTTCTGCAAGTATTGACGGTAGGGCTCCAACAAGAGGTAAAAGAATGACAGAAAAAGCTCAAAGTGCTCCGCAATCCCAAATCAGTTTTCTATTGTTTCTGGTACTAGGAGCGATTGGTGCTTTGACGCCTTTGGCGATCGATATGTATTTGCCTGCGATGCCGACAATTGCGAAAGATTTGGGGGTCGCGCCTGGCGCGGTTCAGATTACGTTGACGGCTTATACCGCGGGTTTTGCGATCGGCCAGTTAATTCACGGGCCGCTTGCTGATAGCTTTGGTCGCAGACCTGTGTTGATTTTAGGCGTACTTTTCTTCGGCTTGGCTGCTGTTGTGAGTGCGACAACAAATGGCATTGATGCGCTGACCTATGTACGTACGGCACAAGGTTTTGCTGGCGCGGCAGCGGCGGTCATTATCCAAGCTGTCGTGCGTGACATGTTTGACCGTGAAGACTTTGCACGCGCAATGTCCTTCGTTACTCTGGTCATTACTATTGCGCCGTTGGTGGCACCGATGATCGGTGGTCATCTCGCGATTTGGTTTGGTTGGCGTTCCATTTTTTGGGTATTAGCTATTTTCGCTGTAGTTGTGATTTTTCTCGTACTTTGGAAAATCCCTGAAACGTTACAGCCTGAAAATCGTCAGCCTCTTCGTTTCCGCACGACGCTGAGAAACTACGCCAGATTATGCTCCAATCCTGAAGCGATCGGTTTGATGCTCTCAGGTGCGTTTTCATTTTCCGGAATGTTTGCATTTTTGACGGCGGGTTCGTTTGTTTATATTGATTTATATGGTGTTCGACCAGACCACTTTGGTTACCTATTTGGTTTGAACATTGTGGCGATGATCATCATGACCAGTATTAATGGTCGCTTGGTGAAGAAAGTGGGTTCCCATGCCATGCTTCGTTTTGGGTTGTTCGTGCAACTTTTGGCGGGGATTGGTTTATTCGTAAGTTGGTTAATGGACTTCGGATTATGGGGCATTGTGCCTTTTGTTGTGCTGTTTATCGGTACATTGTCGACGATAGGTAGTAACGCGATGGCGCTGCTTTTAAGTGGTTACCCATCAATGGCGGGTACGGCGTCGTCTCTAGCGGGGACATTAAGATTCGGTATCGGTTCATTGGTTGGTGCGCTGGTGGCATCACTGCCCGGGAATGTTGCTTGGCCGATGATCATCGTGATGTTTGCTTGTTCTGTGCTTTCAGCACTGTTTTATTGGACTTTAGGAAGAAAGGCGTAATGTCGAATTACACCAAAGAAATTCAAAACTTGGTTAACTCAGCACTTGAAGAGTTAGATCAAGAGCATCGCTCAGGTAAGTTAGCCAATGCCCCTGTTGCGAATAACCATTATTTAGTACGTTGGGTAACAAAGGCGCTAAAATCACAACGTTTCGGACGTACGGTAGGCGATGACTTAACGCGTTGGCAAAAAGCAGGTCGCTCAAAGGGGAACGATGCTGGTTTGTTGTTTATCTTTAAACGTATTTCTGCTTTTTATGCGCAATTCTTCCCTGAAGGTGAAGACTCCAAAGTGTTCAAAGATTCAGATATTGAGTCTTTTCTTGATTTGATGGAGCAAGCAGGCTGGGAAGTCTCAACGTCTGAGCAACTGATTGGGTGCGGCAAAGTACAAATCTTCACTGAAGGTCAAAACTCTTTAGCGTTATGTGCAGACCAATGCGAAAGCTGTTTTGATGGCGAGTTGCTCGTAAAGCCAATGAGTTGGTTTGTACGTGGCAATCATGCTGAGTTTGTTGAGAAAGCAGCGCAAGCGGGCTTTATGGTACATAAGGTAACAGACTACAAATCGATGGTGAAATACCATGGCGAGTACCTTATTTTTCCAGCAAACGAAGGCAACCAGTTAGCCGAAATTCCACTCTCGTTCAAAGCTGACTAAAGTGACATTTTGAGTGTTTAGAAGCCCCTGTTATTGGGGCTTTTTGTTTTCTAAACGGTTTGCTTCTTTCGCGATGGCTTTGACCATGCCTTTAAATATGAAAAGATGGGCTGGCATCATTGCAAACCAATAAAGCAGCCCAAGAAACCCTTGCGGATGCCACCAGGCGGTAATATCCAATTCTCGTTCGTCACCGAGATCTTTGATGGTAATTTCTAAACGCCCAAGGCCTGGGCCTTTCATACCAAAAAACAGTGAAAGAAACTGATTGTTATCGCAGCGAATCACTTTCCAAGAGTCAATAAAATCACCGACTTTGAGCTCTGGTCCAGGAGGAGAAACGCGAATCGGTTTTCCACCGCCAAAAAAGATATCGAGCCATTCACGTGTACGCCACAAGATGTTGGCAAAGTAATAGCCTTTTTCGCGACTCCCGATCTTTTGCGCCACTTTCCATAATGCCGCAGCGGAGGCTTGAGTTTTAATGCTCGCTCCAGCTTGTTTTGGGTAATAGCCATATCCTGGTTGCCATCGACGAAGCGCTGCGGGTTCAAACCCCCAGACATTACTGCGTACAAATGTGCCTTCATCTTGAATGGTATCAGTTACCGCTTGCTCGTAGCTGATCAGCGTTTGAGGAAATCGTTCTTCAATCGCTTTGGAGTCTGCAATGTAGTCGTGCTCTAAGCCTGCAAGTAATGCTTTACCGATACTAGTTGGCACTGAGGTAACTAAACCTAGCCAGTACGATGCCATTTTCGGAGTAAGTAGCGGGGTCGACCACAACCGATACGGCTTGTTCGTGATTCGGCAAATGACCTTGAACTGCTCGCGGTAGCTAAGTGTATCTGGCCCTCCAACTTCATAAATTTCACTTTCTTCTGGATAGGGGGCTTCTGCTAACTTCAACAAATAGTGGTTGAGATTGGGCAAGGCGATAGGGTTCGCTTTTGAGTCGACCCATTTAGGCGCGATCAAAATAGGTAAGTTGTAGACAAAGTCACGCATGATTTCGAAAGCGGCAGAGCCGGGGCCGATGATAACGCCTGCACGCAATTCAGTTACTGGAATACCAGACTGTCGAATTATTTTTCCCGTGGCTTTACGAGCGGCTAAATGGCGAGAGTTTCCGGTTTGAGGTTGAATGGCACTCAAATAGATAACATGCTCGACGGAGCTTTGTTCCAACGCATATTTGAAGTTCAAAGCAAGGTTTAGTTCGTACTCAACAAAGTCATCACCTTGAGCCATCCCGTGCACGAGAAAAAATACTAAATCAAAATCGTTCACTACAGCCTTCGTGGTCTCTGCGTCAGCCAAGTCGAGATACCTTAACGTTAAATTAGGGTGAGGCTGAGTTCTTGACTCTAAATAATCAATATGTCGCGCCGCTGCTGTGACGGCGTAACCTTTATCTAAAAGTAACGGAAGAAGTTGAGAGCCAATGTAACCCGAGGCGCCTAGCACCAACACCTTTTTCATTATCTGTCCTTTTATCGTTGGTGGAATAAACACCACAGAGTATAATCATGAGACACTTTCCCCATTCTATCAATAAGTTGTCGTTGGAGCGCTTGTGACTTTTCTTTCTCAACTCTCAATACACGCAGATAAAGCATTCTTACGTCGTTTATTTGCAATCGCGTTACCAATTACACTGCAAAGCATGATGTTTTCAAGCCGAAGCCTCGTCGATGTTCTTATGCTTGGTCAACTTGGTGAAGCAGAAATTGCCGCAGTTGGAGTTGCTGCGCGCGCGACTTTCGTCACCACCATTATGTTAGTTGGGGTGACAACGGGTGGTGCATTGTTAACCGCTCAATATTGGGGGGCTGGCGATAAAGTTGGGGTGCGTCGCAGTACCGCTTTAACATGGATGATCGCAATGATGTTTGCTGCGATTGCTGTTGCTTTGTTTGTTGTTTTTCCACAGCCCATCATGAGTTTGACTACCGATTCACAAGAAGTGATTGAGCTAGGGGCCAGCTATCTCATTATTTCGTCGGTTAGCATGTTTGCTGTTGCATGTGTGGCCAGTATGTCGGTGGGCCTAAGGGCGATGCACCAACCAGGCTTAAGCACTTTTTTTAGTGGTATAGGCATTTTATCTAATGTGTTTCTTAACTGGGTTTTAATTTTTGGTCAATTAGGCTTTCCTGCTCTGGGTATTACGGGAGCAGCGATCGCAACGGTAATCAGTGGCGCGATCGAAGTAGGTTGCCTGTTTGGTTATCTATGGTTGAAAAAACACATAATCGCATTTGGTTGGGATGATATACGCGCAGGATTGGTCTTAGATAAAATTACGCGTTTCTTGAGCCTCTCTTTGCCAACCACATTTAACTTCTTGGCGTGGGCTGGTGGGCTGTTTGCTTATCACGCCATCATGGGGCAAGCAGGCGTACAAGGTTTGGCGGCACTTTCCGTAATGACACCTGTTGAGTCGATCGCATTGGCGATGATGATTGGCTTATCGAATGCGGCTGCAGTTCTAGTCGGGAACCAGCTCGGCGCTCGTAATTTTGAACCCGTTTATTATCAAGCATGGGCTACGGTCATTTTGAATGTGCTTATCGCATTTGTGGTCGCCATCTTGTTGATAGTGTCAAATCAATGGATCCTTAATGCGTTTAGTGCACTGACAACAGACACTCGCGAGCTAGCTGAACAGTTTATGGTGATTCTAGCGTTGGGTGTCGTGTTACGCTCGGTGCCGATGATGGCGATTGTTGGTGTATTACGCGCGGGCGGTGATGTTAAGTTTTGTTTGTATCAAGACATCTTGGCGCAGTGGGTGATCGGGATTCCACTCGCAGCATTTGCAGCGATTTATCTCAATTGGGACCCACAATGGGTTTACTTACTCTTTTTGACGGAAGAAGTTGTGAAGTGGGCGATTTGCTTGCCAAGAATGGTTAGCCGAAAATGGATGAAAAACCTGATTGGCCAGTAAGGAGGAACAGAGTTTATTTTGGCTGCAAAAATCTGCTCAAAACGTCAACAAAATTAGCAACAGAAAGTGAATCGAGTTGCATTTGTACTTCCATAGTGTGATCAAGCATTCAAAATACTTTCTACTAACAGGATTTTAGTGTAGATTCTGATCCCAATTTTTAAACACCATCCGAGCGGCATAATCAATGTTAAAACTGTCAGACCTATGTAAAGGCTATGTAGACGGGGGAGAGTTTCACCCTGTATTACAAGGGGCAGAATTAACATTGCAGCAAGGCGACCAAGTTGCTCTGATGGGAGAAAGTGGTTCGGGTAAAAGTACTCTGCTGAATTTAATCGCCGGATTAGATACTGCTGACTCTGGTGAAGTGCAGTTTCCAAATTTTGCTATGCATGAAGCACCGGAGCATTTAAGAACCCTTTATCGCCGCAACAATATTGGTAATATCTTCCAACAATTCAACCTGCTTCCTACACTTAATATTGCCGACAATATTCGTTTTTGTCGTCAGTTAAAAGGTCTGCCGGAAGATAAAGAGTTGTGGCGTCAAATTCTTTCTGCTTTGGACTTAATGCCATTGCTAGGACGTTATCCGGAAGAGGCGTCTGGTGGTCAGCAACAACGTGCGGCGATTGCTCGCGCCCTTTATATGGAACCCAAAATCCTGCTTGCTGATGAGCCAACTGGTAGCCTAGACGAGCGAAACGCAGAAGCAGTAATGCGCTTATTAACGAGTCTCGCTCGCCAATTGGAGTGTACTTTGCTGTTAGTGACGCACAGTGAAAAAGTGGCCGCCCATATGGAAGGAAAGATTCGACTTCAAGGAGGGCAGCTACATGTTATGGCCCGTAGTTAAGGCACTACTCGGTCATTACCGTCGTTACCCTCTACAAATTATTCTTGTCTGGCTGGGATTAACTTTAGGCGTGTCCCTCCTTGTTGGTGTTACTTCTATCAACCAGCATGCAAAACAAAGTTATGCTACTGGGGAAAAGCTTTTCTCCAATCCTTTGCCATACCGAATCCGAACGAAGCACTCTGCCAATAAAATTCCTCAAGGTTTCTATATTCAGTTACGTCGAGCTGGGTTCAACCAATGTGCACCGTTTGACGTGCTTCATCTAGATGCCAAGACCGATATGAGCCTGATGTTGGTGGGGATAGATCCTGTCGCGATGATCCCACTACAACAAGGAAAATCGCTAGGTGAGATGCCTGTTTTATCACTAATGAAGCCTCCTTATCCTATTCTTGTTAGTCAAGATTTGGCCGCTTACATGAGTTGGCAGGATGGGGATTTCATTGAGATGAATGATGGAAGCCGTCTTGGGCCTATTCAAGTAGATAAGGACAAGATGCTTTCAGGTACTCGGCTGGTTACTGATATATCGTTGTTGCGTATGCTCAAGCGGAGCTCAGGTTTGTCTGCGATTTCTTGTGGCGAAATGCCAGAGGAAAAGCTAATAGCACTGAAAAACATGCTGCCAAACGGAATGACGCTTGTTAGGAATACGCGTACTGAGCTTGAGTCGCTAACTAACGCATTCCATATGAATCTCACCGCGATGGGAATGCTGTCGTTTTTGGTCGGGTTGTTTATTTTTTATCAAGCGATGTCTCTGTCTTTCATCCAGCGACAACGTTTGGTCGGTATTTTGAGACAGACTGGTGTTAACGGAACACAGTTAGCGCAAGCCTTATTGCTAGAGTTGTCTTTGCTCGTCTTTATTGCGTGGGCGTGTGGTAACTTTTTTGGCTTGATCTTAGCGAATGAACTTATCCCAGCAGTGTCTTCGAGCCTGAGTGATTTGTATGATGCCAACGTAGGTTTAACCATAGGATGGTCATGGCAATCTAGCTTATATAGCCTAATCATGGCAGCGATGGGTGCGTTGATATCGTGTCTGTGGCCATTAATCCGTTTGCTGAAGTCACAACCAATCCGCCTTTCTTCTCGACTGTCGCTAATGCGATTTGCTGGAAGAGAGTTCTCTTGGCAGGCGCTTGCGGCATGTGCGTTTTGTGTCGCTGCAATAGCGGTATATCAGGCGCCGAAAACACAAGAAACCGGCTTTGCAATTATTGCGCTGATGTTGATTAGTGTGGCGTTGTTTATGCCATTTATTATGTGGCATATGTTCCAAAGTTTTTCTTATACCATGCGATGGGTTCGTGTCCGTTGGTTTTTTGCTGATGCAGCAGCCAGCATGAGCTATCGAGGTGTGGCTACGATGGCGTTTATGTTAGCGCTGGCGGCAAACATTGGTGTAGAAACAATGGTCGGAAGCTTTCGAGATACAACCGATAAGTGGCTAAATCAGCGATTAGCCGCTGATGTGTACATCTATCCGACTAACAATTCAGCCGCTAGGATGAGCGCATGGCTCCAGAATCAGCCAGAGGTGAACTCGGTTTGGTGGCGCTGGGAAAAAGATATGCCGACCGAGCATGGTGCTCTGCAAGTTGTGAGTACTGGCTCTTCTGAAGGTGAGTTAGACTCACTTACCGTCAAGTTAGGTGTCCCAAATTACTGGTATCAACTGCACGCTACCAAGAGCTTAATGGTCAGTGAGTCGATGGCCTTGAAGCTGGATATCCGCCCTGGCGATTTCATTAACTTGCAAGAACCGCTTGGTGGTGATTGGCAAGTCGTAGGCGTTTACTACGATTATGGAAACCCATATAACCAGGTGATGATGTCGCACCGGAATTGGCTGTATGCATTTGCAGGTACGGGTAATGTTGGTCTTGGCGTAGTATTAAAAGATAACGTCAATGGAGAAGGGCTGAAAAATCGCTTAGAGAATGTATTCCGTCTCCCGCAAGATCGTGTGTTTGATAACGGTAATATTTATAGCCAAGCAATGAGAGTGTTTGATCATACCTTTGCGATAGCAGGAACCTTGGGCAATATCACGCTGATTATTGCCGTGTTTGGTTTATTCTTTGCGACGTTGGCAGGAGAGCTTTCACGGCAGCGGCATTTTTCCTTATTAAGGTGCATGGGTGTGTCCGGAAAAGAACTTGTCGTATTAGGTGGTTTGCAGCTATTCGTCTTCGGAGCCATTTCTGCGATTATTGCAGTGCCGCTCGGCTTGGCGCTCGCACATTTGATCGTTGATATTATCATTAAGCAATCATTTGGCTGGTCTCTAGAGCTTCAAACGATTCCATGGGAGTATGCTCAAACCATTGCTTGGGCGATGCTTGCCATCATGGTTGCTGGCGCATTGCCAGTTATTAGAATGATCAAAAGTACACCGATGAAGTCATTAAGGGACGCGTTGTAATGAAAAAAATGGGCTCTAAAAAACGCTTGTTGGTTTCAACGCTCATTGTTGTTACGTTCGCTTTTCTGACTGGGGCTGCTTTTTACTCAACTTTTTGGTTAGAGGCGACAGCAACACGAGAAAGCGAACTTGATTCTATCTTAACGCGTGAAAATCAAACGATTTTCGAGCCTGTACTACCTAATGAGCATGTCTCTTTACCCTCAGACTTTCGCTTTCATCCCGAGTATCAGCATGAATGGTGGCACTACTTTGCGAAACTAAAAGATGAGCAAGGCAAGATCTACAATGTTCAATGGAGCTATTTCAGGGTTGCGACGGACGAGCGAGAAACCAGCGGTTGGCAGAACCCTCAATTGTACATTTCACATGTTGTCGTCAGTCATGGCTCGCATGTATGGAAAGAGCAACGGGTAGCTAGAGGTGGGATAGGCCAAGCTGGTATGATCAATCGTCCTTTCAGGTTATGGATTGATAATTGGACTTGGCGAACACTCGGTGCGACGCCTTTCCCGGGCAACTTGAATGTGAATACTGATACGTTTGGACTTGAGCTCAATACCATGACAAGCGGCCCCTTTGTGGTGAATGGAGACAAAGGCTTCCAAGTTAAACATGCGTTGCAATCTGTTGCTTCTTTCAGCTTCAGTGCTCCATTTTTAAAAGTAAAAGGCAGCTTAAGCTTAAATGGTAAGCGATTCTCAGTGACGGGTTCTGCTTGGGCGCAAAAAGAGTGGGGCAGCGGCTTAATTGGTGAGGGGCAACAAGGCTGGGATTGGTTTGTTTTCAATTTAGATGATGGTCGAGCATTAACTGTTAGCCGTTATCGTCACCATGGGCAAACACCGCACGTGTTTGGCACGTTGTCGACACGCTCAGGTAAAGTCATCAACCTCTCAGACGATGATATCAGTATTAAACCAATGCAAGTGACCAGTTTATCCAATGGAAGAAGGTTACCTTTGCAGTGGATTATCAATATTCCGAAGCATCAAATTAATTTGACTACCCGCATTATCAAGTCAGATATGTGGCTACCCTTTGTAATACCTTACTGGGAAGGGCCTACTTTAGCTTCCGGCTCCAATGAGGCTTGGGGCTTTATGCAGCTGACAGGCTATTGAGTTGTGAAGAAAACCCCCCCCTACGGGTGGTTTTTTAGTGCGCGAAGCTTCCTAGCTTTTTCTCAAAAGTACGGGGTTATCATGATGGTACAAGCCGTGTTATGCTGATTTTCTCATCATCTTGATAAATATTTGGTGCGACAAAAACAAATACGATGTCCGATCAAAATTGAGTGTCATGTTGGAAAATACGATGTATAGTAAACTTAACATCGAAAAAACCGAAGTTTATACTCTGAAGAAGCGATTATTCTAAAGTTTTCGACAGCTATACACTCTTATCACTCTTTGTTAATCGTTTATTAAGATAATAAATATAAGGACGAAACCATGAACGATGTCATTCGTGACTTTTTCAAAATGGAATCAGCAGGTGGTATTCTTCTCGTAATTGCAGCGGCAATTGCGATGACCATTGCTAACTCACCGCTGGGCGAAACTTATCAATCTGTACTGCATACTTATGTATTCGGTATGTCAGTTTCTCACTGGATTAATGACGGCCTAATGGCTGTTTTCTTCTTACTTATTGGCCTTGAAGTGAAGCGAGAGCTACTTGAAGGAGCGCTAAAATCAAAAGAAACCGCAATTTTCCCTGCGATTGCAGCGGTTGGTGGTATGTTAGCCCCTGCTCTTATTTACGTTGCGTTTAATGCTAACGACCCAGAGGCGGTTTCTGGCTGGGCCATTCCAGCTGCGACGGATATTGCATTTGCTCTAGGTATCATGGCGCTACTAGGTAAGCGCGTACCAGTAAGCCTTAAAGTGTTTTTGTTAGCTCTCGCTATCATCGACGATTTAGGCGTGGTTGTTATTATTGCACTGTTTTACACAGGTGATCTTTCTAGCATGGCGCTGCTTGTTGGCTTCATCATGACTGGTGTCCTGTTCATGTTGAATGCGAAGGAAGTAACGAAACTGACGCCATACATGATAGTCGGCGCGATCTTATGGTTTGCGGTACTTAAATCTGGTGTTCACGCAACACTTGCAGGCGTAGTGATCGGCTTTGCTATTCCTCTTAAGGGTAAACAGGGCGAACATTCCCCACTTAAGCACATGGAGCACGCACTTCATCCATACGTGGCATTTGGTATCTTACCTCTATTCGCATTTGCAAATGCGGGGATTTCGCTAGAAGGCGTATCGATGTCAGGCCTAACTTCAATGCTGCCATTAGGTATTGCTTTGGGGCTACTGGTTGGTAAGCCTCTAGGTATCTTCACCTTTAGTTGGGCAGCTGTGAAAATGGGTGTAGCTAAGTTACCGGAAGGCATTAACTTCAAGCATATCTTTGCGGTCTCTGTGTTGTGTGGTATCGGTTTTACAATGTCTATATTCATTTCCTCTTTAGCGTTTGGAAATGTAAGCCCTGAGTTTGATACCTATGCTCGACTAGGTATCTTAATGGGCTCGACGACAGCCGCGTTACTTGGCTACGCGTTACTGCACTTTTCTTTGCCTAAGAAAGCGCAAGCGTAAGATACACACTGTTTAGTAAAGCCTCCCATTCGGGAGGCTTTTTTATGTCTGCAGATTGGCACATCAACCACTTCAGGGTGGTTACTTTTGTGACCAACTAAGGTCTAGCTTATGGAGTTGGGGCAAATCATCGAAAGAGGCGCTTGGTAAATCTACAGGCGAAAAAAAGCCCAGCCGAAAATTTGACTGGGCGGATACAAACATAGGAGTTAATAAGAAAAAAGCAGCAACGTAACAATTAGATGGAAACAAGTTTGACGGCCAGTGAAACTTCAAATGCCCTAACTGTTACGTATATTCAGACCGAGCCTTTTCCAAACAGTTCCATTTTTTTTCAAAAAATTTCTACTTAATGCTTTCTAGCTTCTTACACACCCGAAAGTAATAGAAAAATCGAGATGGATTACCAACTTGGCGAAGTTACTAACTTCTGTGTTTCTAATTTTATCTTCCCTAGAACCGAAGATGTATTTCATACTCTCGTCGCTCACTCCGAGCCGCCATGGCTATTGTTAGCGTTTCAATTGCGATGGACTGAGAAATTTGATCGTTTTCTTCTGACAAGCTTCACTGGAGTATTCGATTGAATTTCAAAAGATTAGATCACACCTTTTACTGCCTGGTCAGACCAATTGGTTAAAGTGTGATGTTAATCATTTGTTAATCTTAAGTTTCGGGAGTATATTTTCAAACAGTTGTTTAATACGAGTGATTAAAATGGCCCCGAGAACATCAACAAAAGAAAAAATACTCGATGTCGCAGAAGGACTCTTTGCTGAACATGGCTTTAATGATACTTCGCTAAGAACGATAACAGGTAAAGCTAACGTTAACTTAGCATCGGTAAACTATCACTTTGGCGATAAAAAAACGCTGGTTAGAGCGGTTTTAGATAGGTATTTAGAAGCACTAATGCCGAGCATTAAGACTTCATTAATTGAGTTAAACACGCGCGATAGCTACAACATGGACGATGTCTTTGAGTCATTGCGATTACCTTTACGTACATTAAATGATGTACGCCCAAATGGTACTGCGCTATTTATGTTGTTAATTGGCCGCGGTTATACAGACGTTCAAGGTCATCTACGCTGGTTCATTACCACCAGATACGAAGAGGTACTGAACCTTTTCACTTTCTCGATAATGAAGGCGAACCCGGAACTATGTGAAGAACAGTTGTTTTGGCGACTGCACTTCACGTTAGGAACCTGTGTATTTACGATGGCTTCAAGCCAAGCTCTTTCGGAGCTGGCAGAAAGTAAGTTTGAAAAGGAAGTCGATGTGAAATCTGTCGTCGATTTACTGATTCCATATTTGTCAGCAGGAATGTCAGCAAAGCAGTTGGCATAAGACAAATAAGAAAGTTAAACCAATAATAAGATTATACCCCGAGCGGTTACGTGAACAAAAGGATCTGAACTATGAGCTCTCTACGAAGAAAATGGATTAGTGACCCGGCTTTTAAAGTGTTCAAAAAAGTATTGCCACCTCTGTCTAGCACCGAGAAAGAGGCGATGGAAGCGGGTAGTGTATGGTGGGATGCCGAACTATTCTCAGGCAAGCCAAACTTCACAACATTGCATCATTATCCAACGCCTACACTGACGGCAGAAGAGCAGTCATTTATGGATAATGAGCTTGAGACCCTGCTAGAAATGCTTGATGACCAGAAGATTGTCAAAGAAGACAGGGATTTACCGCCTGAAGTATGGGAGTACCTACGTAAAGAGCGATTTTTCTCTTTGATCATCTCGAAAGCATATGGTGGTCGTGAATTTTCCGCTTTGGCGAACTCAACCATTGTTTCTCGTATTGCGACTCGAAGTATCAGTACCGCGGTATCGGTAATGGTACCGAACTCTCTTGGCCCTGGTGAGCTGCTATCGCACTATGGTACGCAAGAGCAAAAAGATTACTGGTTGCCTCGTTTAGCTGATGGTACAGACATCCCTTGTTTCGCCCTAACTGGCCCTGAAGCGGGTTCTGATGCAGGTGGCATACCTGATCAAGGCGTGGTTTGTTACGGCACCCATGAAGGCAAAGAAGTGCTTGGCGTGCGAGTTAGTTGGAATAAACGCTACATCACGCTTGCGCCAGTTGCGACAGTGCTCGGGTTAGCATTTAAACTGCAGGATCCTGAAGGGCTACTTGGTGACAAGAAAGAGGTTGGCATTACATGTGCGTTGATTCCCGCTGACCATGTAGGTGTCGAGATAGGCGAGCGCCATGATCCTCTGGGGTCTGCGTTCATGAATGGCCCTACTCGTGGTGAAGATGTCTTCATCCCTATGGACTGGTTGATCGGTGGCGCTGATTACGCAGGTAAAGGTTGGCGTATGCTGGTTGAGTGTCTTTCTGCTGGTCGTGGTATCTCTCTCCCAGCGCTTGGCACAGCGATTGGTCACCTTACTACACGTACAACAGGTGCTTATGCTTACGTGCGTAAACAGTTTGGTATGTCGATCGGTAAGTTTGAAGGTGTCGCAGAAGCGATGGGGCGCATTGGTGGTCTTACTTACCTACTAGAAGCGACGCGTACGCTAACGACGACTTCTCTCGATATGAAAGAAAAACCTGGGATTGTAACCGCGATTGCCAAGTACCACATGACAGAAATCGCGCGTACCATTCTAAATGATTCGTTTGATATCCATGCGGGTCGTGCGATTCAAGATGGTCCAATGAACTATCTTGCTAAACATTACCTTGGCATCCCAGTTGCTATCACTGTTGAAGGCGCGAATATTCTGACTCGTAACCTGATGATTTTTGGTCAAGGTGCGACTCGATGCCACCCATATGTTCTAAAAGAAATGGAAGCCGCGGCGAATCCAGATTCTGAACAAGGTGCGAAAGAATTTGACAACCTACTCTTTAAACACATCAAGCACGCTCTCGGTAATACATTCGGTGCATTTGGTGCAGCACTAACTGGTTCTCGATTTGTTAACGCGCACATGAGTGGCCCAACGCAGCAATACTACAAAGACATTACTCGTCTTAGTCGTGCACTTGCAGTAAGTGCAGACTTTGCGATGTTAACCTTAGGTGGAGACTTGAAGCGTAAAGAAATGATCTCAGCACGTTTGGGTGATGGATTAAGCTATCTATACATGGCATCTGCTGCCTTGAAAAAGTATGAAGATGAAGGCCGTCAACAAGGCGATCTAGACTTCGTTCATTACGCTGTTCAACACTGTTTGTATAACGCTTCTAAGTCATTAAATGAGGCTTACACCAACTTCCCTGTGAAATACGTTGGCGGTGTGCTTAAGGGGCTATTGTTCCCGCTTGGTAATCATTTCAATAAGCCAAGTGATGAGCTGTGTGTGAATTTGGCTGAAGCGATGATGACACCAGGCGCGCAACGTGATCGCCTCACGCATCTGTGCTACATCGGAAAATCAGAGGATGACAGCGTAGGCTTAATGGAGAATGCATTCCTTGCAATGTACGACATTAAACCTTTGGAGCGTAAACTTATGAAGGCTGCGAAGGATGGTAAAGTGGCTCGTAAAGGTCTGCTGCATGACCGTTTGCAGCAAGCATTTGAAGCAGGCGTGTTAACTGAGCAAGAAATTGATCAAATCATGGCTGCAGATAAATTGCGCTACAAGGCGATTCAAGTTGACCACTTTAGTCATGACTTTTCTGAAGTGCGAACTCATAGCCCAAAAAAGTCGCAGTTGAATCCGGCGGCATAATAGACAACTAATGTTAAGAAAAGCACCTCAATGAGGTGCTTTTTTGTATTCTTGGGGAGTGGATGGTGGGATAGTGCTCCAACCACTTGCCTTTTAAGAGCATTTTTACAGAAATTAGATGCGAAATCCCAACGAAACTTTTATCCTAACAAGGTTTTTTAAAGGAAGTTGAATATGATCATCAAACCTAGAATTCGTGGATTTATCTGTACTACAACGCACCCTGTTGGTTGTGAAGCTAACGTAAAAGAACAAATTGCGTACACCAAAGCGCAAGGTCCAATCAAAAACGCACCTAAGCGTGTTCTTGTTGTTGGTGCATCAAGTGGCTACGGTCTATCTTCTCGTATCGCTGCGGCATTTGGTGGCGGTGCATCAACTATCGGTGTTTTCTTCGAAAAAGAAGGTACTGAGAAGAAACCAGGTACAGCAGGTTTTTACAATGCCGCTGCTTTTGAAAAGCTAGCGCGTGAAGAAGGTCTGTACGCAAAAAGCTTAAACGGCGACGCTTTCTCAAATGAAGCGAAACAGAAAACTATCGAGCTCATCAAAGAAGACTTAGGTCAAATCGATATGGTGGTTTACTCACTGGCATCTCCAGTACGTAAAATGCCAGAAACTGGTGAATTAGTTCGTTCATCTCTTAAACCTATCGGTGAAACTTACACATCAACGGCTGTTGATACCAACAAAGATGTGATCATCGAAGCTAGCGTTGAGCCTGCAACAGAAGAAGAAATCAAAGACACTGTCACTGTAATGGGCGGTGAAGATTGGGAACTTTGGATCAATGCGTTGTCTGATGCTGGTGTTCTTGCTGAAGGTTGTAAGACCGTCGCGTATAGCTACATTGGTACTGAGCTAACTTGGCCAATTTATTGGGATGGTGCACTAGGTAAAGCAAAAATGGACCTAGACCGTGCAGCGAAAGCGCTAAACGACAAGTTAGCAGCAACAGGTGGTAGTGCCAATGTTGCGGTACTTAAATCTGTTGTAACTCAGGCGAGTTCTGCAATTCCTGTTATGCCACTGTACATCGCAATGGTATTCAAGAAAATGCGCGAAGAAGGTGTACACGAAGGTTGTATGGAACAAATCTACCGTATGTTCAGCCAACGTCTATACAAAGAAGACGGTAGCGCGGCAGAAGTTGATGAGATGAACCGCCTACGTCTGGATGACTGGGAACTTCGTGACGACATTCAGCAGCACTGTCGTGAGCTATGGCCTCAAATTACGACTGAGAACCTAAAAGAGCTGACTGACTACGTTGAGTACAAAGAAGAGTTCTTGAAACTATTTGGTTTCGGCGTTGAAGGCGTAGATTACGAAGCGGATGTGAATCCAGCAGTTGAAGCAGACTTCATTCAAATCTAATCGAATCACAGACTAGATAACCAATAAACAAAAGGCGCTCATTGAGCGCCTTTTTGTATTTCATAGTCAAAGTGAGTATTAACTTAGTATTATCAGAATCGTACCAGCTAGCGTCATTAAAATATTCGCAATCGCATAGGTACCCGCATAACCAAGGGCTGGGATGGTGGACTTAGCGTAGTCGTTAACGACATCCATAGCCGGAGCGCAAGTACGGGCGCCAATAATGGCACCGAAGAGCAGGGCACGGTTCATCTTGAGTACGTGTGCGCCAACTAAGTAAGCCAGAACTACAGGCACAACACTGACAATAAATGCCAAACCAATGACTTTTGGTCCTACTTGCGTTAGGTGCTCGAACATCTTTCCACCTGCACTTAGACCAATTCCGACCATAAAGAACATTAACCCTAGATCTTTGACCATATTCAGCGCCCCTTGTGGGACATAACCGAAAGTAGGGTGATTTGCTCGTAAAAAACCAAGCGTAATACCGGATAACAGAAGACCCACCGCATTACCCAAACTGAAAGACACCTGACCGAATGTCATTGTGATGAGGCCAAACAGAATACCCAAAATAAAGAAGCTACAAAAAGCGAGCAAATCGGCCATTTGACTGTGGATCGAGATGAAACCGATTTTTTCCGCCAGTCCATGTACTCGGCTTTTCTCGCCGCTCACTTGAAGGACGTCCCCTTTAGCGAGCACAATGTCTAAGTCCATAGGCATTTCAATCTGAGCGCGAACTACGCGGTTTAAGAAACAGCCAAACTCAGACAAATTCAAATCCGATAAACGCTTACCAGCGATAGCGTCACTTTTTACGACGATTTCTTCTTCAACGATGCGCAAATCAAGCAAGTTACGGTCGAATACTTCTTTACCATTACGGAAGCTAGGGTCTAAGCGAGCATGGCTGTCAGGGAAGCCAACCAGTGCAATTTCATCTCCCTCTTGCAAGATAGCATCACCATCTGGGTGGGCGAGAATACCATTGCGACGGATTCGTTCAATGTAACAGCCAGTTTGACGATAAATACCCAGTTCTCGCAAGTTTTTACCATCAGTCCAGTCAATTAGCTCTGGGCCCACTCGGTAAGCTCGAATAATGGGTAAATACACTTTTCTCTGGCTTGAATTTCCAAGGCCACGCTCTTGTGCGATTTGCTGCGCGGAATCAGAAAGGTTTTGTTTTTGCAGTTTTGGCAACAATTTAGCAAACATGATCATGCTAATTAAGCCGACCAGATAAGCCATCGCGTAGCCTACGGATAGATTTTCTAATACCAGAGAAAATTCCATATTCCGCGGTATAGTCGCAAGGCCAGAGTTAAGAGCATCTTGTGCACCAACCAGTACTGGCGTTGCGGTCAATGCGCCTGCCATCATACCTGCGGATAAGCCAAAATCGAGGCCGAAATAGTGACTCAAGCCATACGTTAAGCTGACCGCAGACACGAGAACAGTCATGCTTAAAATAAAATAATGCTTACCATCTCTGAAGAATATACCAAAAAAGTTTGGTCCAGCTTCAATGCCAACGCAGTAGATAAACAGCATAAAGCCAATGGTTAAAGCTTCTGCATTAAATGAGAAACCAAGGTGGCCCATTACCAAAGAGGTAATAAGAACGCCAATAGAGTTGCCTAATTGTAATTTGCCAAATCGAATTTTTCCGATGGCAAGGCCAATGGCTAATACGACGAAGATTAGAAGGATAGGGTTTTGCTCGAGAAGGTATACGACGTCTATGTTCACTGTGTGGCTCGGTAGAGTGTGTGCCAAAAAAGATTAAGAACTGTGAATTGTAACTAAATATAGCAAAAAGATAAGTGAATTTTTTTAGGTTTTACCATTAGTTGACTTAACGTAATAACCAGCTGAAAAATAATAAAAAAGCCGCATGAAGCGGCTTTTTTGAAAACAGTCTTTATTACTCGTCAAATAGACCTAGGTGCTCTTTCGCGTATGCTTCGAACTCGTCGCAGCCACCGATGTGCTCTTGGTCGATAAAGATCTGAGGAACGGTTTCAACTGGTTTACCAACTGTTTTCTCAAGATCTGCTTTAGAAATACCTTCAGCGTGAATATCAACGTAACGGTAGTTGAAGTCATCACGTTTTGCTTTTAGCGTTTCTGCGTGCTCTTTTGCACGAACACAGAAAGGACATGCAGGGCGACCAAAGATAACAACGAACATAATCTTATTTCTCCTAAATCTATTCTTTTTTGAAAGCGTACAAAACATAGCGGCTGAGTGCGCTTTCTTTTGTTGGAGTAACTATGCCCGATCCAGATACGGAAATAAAGCGGCAATTACCTCTTGGTTCTATAGGTGAAATCTATCGAATAAAAACTAAACGCGTGTTCTTATTTTACGGCTCTGAAGTATGTGAAGTGACGCATAAAAAACATACATTCTAAAGGGTTAATGATGGCAAGGTGGAATTGGTCAATTTTTTTTGTTTAAAAAAATAGCAATCTATTTTGGCTATACGCAAATAACTTCAACTCTAACATAAGTGTTAAATCAGAGGGCGAGAGGTTATTTGGGTATATTCTTTTGGGAGGGTGTGTATGTTTCAGTTTATGACTGCAACAAGGATTATATTTGGTGAAGGTGCACTTCAATCTTCATTATCCGTTATTAACCAATTTGGCTACAGTGTTTTGCTGGTCACTGGGCAGGATACCCAACGAGCCGCCCCCATTATCCAATATCTTAAAGCTCAAAATATGCGTTACCAGCACGTAGCTATCGTTGGTGAACCATACATCACGATGGTAGAAGAGACCGCAGTGCTCGGTAGAAAATTCCAACCTGATATGGTGGTTGCGATAGGTGGTGGCAGCGTCATCGATATGGGCAAAGCCTTAGCTGCCATTATTCCCAATCAAGGCAATGTTTACGATTACGTAGAAGTGGTAGGAAGAAGCGTCCCTTTAAAAGCAAAGCCTCTTCATTTTATTGCGATTCCTACGACAGCAAGCACCGGTTCAGAAGTGACCAGAAATGCTGTGCTGAAATCTGGACAAGATAAAGTGAAAGTGAGTCTTCGAAGTCCTGATATGCTCGCAGACGTTGCCATTGTAGACCCGACACTTACTTACGGGACCGACCAATACACATCTGGACGTGGCGCAATGGATGCGTTCACTCATTTAATGGAAGCGTATGTGTGTGGTGAGCCAAACCCTCTTACTGATATGGTCTGCGAAGAGGGGCTACGTCGTTTAAGCCGTTCAGTGATTGCCGCTTGTAAGCAAGATAATCATAAGGCGCGCTCTGATTTATCGTTCGCTGCATTGCTTGGTGGTATGGCGATTACTAATGCCAAATTAGGTGCCGCTCATGGGTTAGCATCGGCGTTAGGAGGCAAGTTAGACGCCCCCCATAGCGTTATTACGGCTCGCTTAGCTCCGCACGTGATGCAGGAGAACATTAACGCCGCTAAACTCGCGGGTAGGAATGATGTGATAAGTCGTTATCGCAAGCTGGCCCAATTAGTCACTGAGCGAGTAAACGCGAACGAACACGATGGAATTCTTTGGGTCAATATGGTGCTAGATAAGCTAGCGTTACCGCTACTGGCTCAATTTGGAGTATGCCAAACCTCTTTTGAGCAAGTGGCGAACGATGCGCTTAAATCAATGGCAATCAAAGGGAATCCTTTACCCCTGAATCAGGAACGTTTGATTTACATATTGCAGCAAGTCTGTGATTGTAGCGGAGAGTGCGCAGCTGAGAGTGCACAACATGTCAGTTCTGTTGAAGTACTGGAATCAAGAACGGACTTATCGAGTGTCAACGACTTAGGGTGATTGCTCCCTTAGCAGCATTAAAACAAAAGGGGAGCCTTGAGTTCCCCTAGATAAAGTATTGACTAAGCTTTAGTGCTTAGTACTGGCTTAGTTTGTCATAGCGACTGTCTTTCAACGCATCTTTTACGCGTTTTAGGTTCTCACGGAAACCTGTACCACGGCGAAGAGTGAAGCCAGTTGCTAGCACATCAATCACTGTCATTTGTACAACTCGGCTTGCCATTGGCATGTAAACGTCGGTATCTTCTGGAATATCGAGCGTGATGGCCAGCGAGCTTGCCTTTTCTAGAGGAGAATCCTTCGCTGTAATCGCAATAACCGTTGCGCCATTTTCACGAGCAAGGTTCGCTATTTCTACCTGACTCTTTGTTCGACCGGTATGAGAAATAAGAACCACAACATCATTATCACTGCAGTTGATACAACTCATGCGCTGCATAACAATATCTTCAAAACAAGTAATTGGAATATTAAAGCGAATAAACTTGTTTTGTGCGTCTCGGGCAACAGAAGATGATGCACCAAGGCCAAAGAATGAAATGCGCTTCGCTTGCGTTAGCAAATCGACCGCACGGTTCACTTGCATTGGATCTAGGCTATTTTTAGCGACATCTAAACACGCCATCGTCGATTCGAAAATCTTATGGGTGTACGCGTCTGGGCCATCGTCTTCTTCCACATTACGGTTAACGTAAGGGGTGCCGTTGGCTAGGCTCTGTGCCAAGTGAAGCTTAAAATCTGGAAAGCCCTTGGTGTCCAGACGACGACAGAAGCGGTTTACAGTGGGCTCACTAACGTCGGCCATTTTAGCCAGCGTTGCAATGCTTGAATGAATTGCAGTTTGTGGAGACGCCATAATTACTTCCGCAACTTTGCGCTCTGACTTACTGAAATTCTCCAGGTTTTTTTGAATTTTTTCTAATGTATTCATAGTGTTCACGAGGGTATAGAGAACAACTCGCTGGCTCTGCTAACGAAAGGAAACACGAAGATTCCGGAGTAGAGTGGGGCGTTAACGAAAACAACCAGCGCCATAGAATCAGTATAAACCTGATCTTCAATCAGTCTAAACCAATAACGGGTACTATTTAGTGAGAATTTGACAGGCCTCAAACAAAATGTTGTAAAAACTACAGAATTGGATGTGTAAACGAAGTTTTGTTGCGCTAGTCGTACGATAATGATGTTTGAGTTACATCAAAACGAAAAAAAATTTCAAATTGATGTAACTCGATCTGGCCGTTAAGACGATTGAATATCAACAACCAGCTGTTGAATTCTTTTCATCAAATTTGGTGCTTGCTTGGCGATTTCGCGTTGTTCATCAAGCACTGAGCTCAAAATTTCTTTTGTGGTCAGTGGATTTGCCAAAACCACTCGAAACACTATCGTATTCATGCGCTGCCATTGGTCTGGGTTCAGTCTTGTACGTGAAACGAACGATTTGCCCGTTTCGCGCTGACGCTTTTGAATAAACTGTGTTAACTCATTGATCAGCTCATTCAGTTGTTCTTTTTGTGAGCCTTCTGCTTGTGCTAATACTTCACGGATGAATGGCGGCAAATAACGGTATGTGAGCAGACAAAGCTCTGGTTCAGAAACTAACTCGAAATCATCTTGCTGTTTGATTAAATCCGCAAAGTATCGAGCTTTTTCAATGCTTTGGTCAATCAGAAGCTCGTAACCTGGGCGACTTATGATGTGCATTGCGGCGTAGACCAACATCGCCATGCCCGAACGTGAGCCTTCTAGTGTATGGCTGCCTAGGTCTTTTGAACCTTTGCGCAATATATATTGAGCGTGATGCTCTATGGATTTCATTGCGTCAGGGTCTTTGAACAGAACCATACCAGCGCCCATCGGGATGTAGAGCTGCTTGTGCGCATCAATAGTTACTGAGTCTGCCATTTCCACACCTTTAAGAAGGTGACGGTGATGGTTAGACATAAGTGTTGCGCCACCCCATGCGGCATCCACATGGAAGTGACAGCTGTGAGCTTGGCAGACTTCAGCGATTTCAGGCAATGGATCAACATTACCTGTCTCTGTTGTGCCAGCCACACCAATAACAGCAATAGGCTTGATATTTTGTTTTTCGAGCTCAACAATTTTCGCTTTCAGGTCGTTGACAACAATACGGTTGTTGGCATCGGTTTTAACCGCAACCAAGCCCTCTTGGCCTAGCCCTAATACATCGGCTGCTTTCTTAAGGGAGTAGTGACCACGCTCAGACACTAGCACCGCTAAGCCATCATAGCCATAGTGCTTCATGGCTTTAAAAAGGCCTTCCTTCTCAACGCCTTTAAATGAGCCATTGGCTCTTAACGCTTTGTTACGTGCTACCCAAAGCGCAGTGATATTGGCAATGGTGCCGCCGGAACAAAATGCGCCTAATGAGTGGTTTGCACTGTGCATCCACTGATTGTAAAACGTATCATTCTGACCATATATCAAGCGATGCAGCATACCCAAAACTTGACGCTCAAGTGGCGTAAAGGCTTTGGAAGTCTCTATTTTTACCAGGTTTTGGTTTAAGGCGATCATGATCTTTGACAGTGGCATCAAGAAATAAGGCAGTGCCGATGTCATATGACCAATGAAGCTTGGTGAAGATGTGTGAACTGAGTGCGACACCAAAGTGTCGAGTAAGTGCTCTGTATGATCTGACACGAACTCTGGCTGCTCAGGAATCTGAGCAGAAGAAAAGTCTTTTTCGATTTCGCGTAAAGGCTTTTCTTCTGCCACGATGTGTTCACGAAGAAATTGATTTAGATTTCGCGAGAGGCTCTCGTCAATTTTAGTTAACGTTGAGTCCGGACCTTCTGGGACAGTGAAGATCTTTAGCAAGCTCTCAAAGCTAACATCAGCGGTTTTTTGTTCCTTAACCATAGCAAAGAATCTTTGTAGTTATTTTGGTAATGCGAGCGGCACAATCTAAACTAAAACGGGCGCAAAGTCCCGTTTTAATTGTTGAAACCCAAGTTGTAGAAATGAAAATTTTAGGTGAAGGTTACGATATTCACATTAAAAAATTCTAGATTGAGTACGTTAAAACACTCTGATGTTATCGAATGCTAATCAACGACTAATGCGAGCAATCTTAGTCACATTTCTGCTTTTCAATCTTTTCTATTGACTGATTGTACTTATTAAGTGCGGTATCAATTTGTTGGGGATGACTAAGCAGATCAGCGAATGCTGAACGAAGCTCGTAGTTTTTTGGGTGGTTAGTTGATTGACGGTCGCTAAATGTCTGTTTTGCAACTTCACCTAACTTATCGCTTCGGGTCGCTAACTGCTTAACGTCATGTTGCTCTAGTTTTAACCATGCTTCGATTGGCTGTTCCGTCGCAACGCGGCTAGGGTCGTTCTCTAGAAAGTAGTGAACCGCTTCGCGGTTTAATTCAAAGTGATGTTTACGTCCATCCAAGAACCATTGACTAACTTCTTTCAGATCTGGATATTGGGTAACCGTCAAATCAACAAGATCTTGATACCACTGTAGTGAGGCATCGACGTAGCCATCGTATTTGCTAGCAAGACATTGTTGATCTGCGGCAAGCGTAAAAGTTGAGCTTGTAGCGAGGAGCGCTGCAACGACAAAGCGTTTCATTCTTCTTCCTTCTGGTTGTTATCCCTTTATTAACGCAATGCACATCAGTTGATGTTTCTCCCTTCTTTCTATTTGGTCGTGACAAATCGTTGGGCTGAATGACGAAAAGAAAGAGGGGTCTTGCCAAAAAATATTGACCACTTTGACGTTAACTGGGTATTTAAATTTTTGCCGTATTGTAATGGATGTTAAAGCGAAAACCTGAGATCTAGCTAGCAAGTGATACAAAGAAAAGCATCATAACTGGTACCAATAAACTCAAAATAAAGCCGCTAACGATAGCAACAGGAACACAACGCACACCACCGGTGGTTTGAATAACGGGTAGGGTGAAGTCCATTGCTGTTGCACCGGCGTAACCAATTGCGGTGCACGGATAGCTACGAATAAAGAGAGGAATGGCAACCAGTGCGACTAGCTCTCTCATCAATTCAATCAAGAACGACGCGCCACCAAATACCGGACCAAAAGCGTCACCCATTAAAATACCTGCGAGTGAATACCAGCCAAAACCTGAAGCCATTGCGAGTGCTTGATAAAGAGGAAGATCCAAAAGCACCGCTGCAAGAACGCCACCAAGCATACATGTTGCGATGACAACAGCCGCAATGGCCATTCCTTGTTTATTTAATAGGATTTGACGCAGAGTAAGTCCACTATTGCGCAGCTGAATACCAATAAAAAATAGAAGTAGAAAGAGTATCCATTCGCTTGCTGTATCTACCCAACTCAAATCAATGGGTAACAGCAGGCCAACCACTAACCCTCCGCCAACGACCACGATAAGCTTAACTGACTCTAAAGCCATCGAAGATAACGGTAGCTTCTTTTGATTTTGATTGGCCTGGAGTGGAATAATTTTATCAATAATAGGCAGAGCCAACAGGTTGCAGGCACTTAGACACAAAAAAAACGTACTCGCATAGAGGAGAATACTTTGTAAGTTGCTGCTTAAATTATCGAGCGCCGCCAAACTAAGACCCATCAACGACAAAATGACGTAAATAAGGTAGGACGTTGACTGATTGATCTTCTCCAATAACGAAGATCGAGATATAGGAATTAGATACCCCACCACAAGCGGAGCGAAAATAAATAGCATCCCTGAGAACATAAAGCTCAATGATTCCTTTTTGAGATAACATCAACACGCATAAATTAAATTATCTATCGGTTGAAACTAGAGACATTTCACCACACACAGCTCAGCCTTGAGCGAATCGTTTTATCGCGGATAAGGTATTATCAGAAAGCGATAAATTACAAACCGCTTGCATTGAGTACAGCACGGATTTGATCATTGAAGTCAGTATCACTCATGTTACTAAGTTCATACAAGACTTCTGCACCAGTTAAGTTGAATTCAACTTCATGTTCGTCAATGCGTTCATCGTGATTGCGGAACATCAATAAATGATGCGCAATTCTAGCGATGTCAAGATAACTCACTTCTGGTCGCGTTAACTCGTATTTTTCGTTTGAGGATACTTCTCTGAAGTCGTTGTCAAATCCCCAACGCTCAAGCACTAGTTTACTTGTGGCAGAACAACGTGTTTGGAAGATTTGCAATGCAATATCTGGGTCTAAGTAATTGCCCCTATCTAAGTACAAGTGGTACTCATTAATTAGGCAAAATAACCCAATATCGGCTAATAGACCGACCAATAACGCCTTTTCTTGCTCTAGATGGCCATAAGTGCCTGGCTCGTGGCTACGAAACGATTGAACCAACATCACCATGACTGCACCGAGCTCACGAGATATCGCGGCACTCTTCACCAAGATGGCATTGCATTCTTTAGTGAGATTAACTGAGTGTTTAAGTTGCTCAATCGCTTGTGCGGTAACAATATCACGTACACGAAGTATTCCGAGACGAGATACCGCTGTAGTTAAGTCGTTGCAGGTGATATTTCTGCGATTGAAAATCACAGAGTTAGCGACTCGTAAAACGACCGCTGCTAATCCGGGATCTTCCAATAAACAGTTAGCAACATCGGCAATCGTGGTGTGTTCTTCGACACATAACTGCTGAATTTTAAGCACGACATCAGGAATAGGAGGTAACGAAATCTTACCCGTGGCGATGGACTGTTCTACCAGCTGAGCAAACTCGGATTCCAGTGCGTTTATAAGCTTATCTTTATTATTTGGCAGCCAAAAAAATGATAAATGTTCCATTGTGACGCTGTACTTGAGATCTTTCGTACAGTGTACCCTTACAGCGTATTCTTTATCAATTAAATGCGTATTATGTGCCCGTAATTGCCAGCGAGATCATAATGATGGCGCGTTTTAGGCATGCTATGCGTCAAAAAAATATCACCACACGAATAATAAGTGTGAAACTAATCACGTATGCAGAATTTATACTTTTTTATATGTGACCTATGTCCTAACTTATTTTTCAACGTTAAGTATGATTAAGCAAGTTGGTGAGCACAACTCACAAAAATATCGCCAACAAATCGACATTTATAATTCGCTATAAGCTGCTGTTTATCTGGTGACATCGCTAATCGGGGTAATTTATTCAGATTAAAGAGGTCAATGGACATGACAGACCAAGCTTTTTTTAAATATGTACGCACCTTCAGTGAGTACCAAAAACGTTCTATGTTCGGTGGTATTGGTTTATTCACCGATGATGCTATGTTTGCGCTTGTCAGCAATGATTGCTGCTACTTACGTGGTGGTAATGGGCTAGATGAAGTGTTTACTCAACTGAGCTGTGAGAAGTATAAGCACGTCAAAAAACAGACGACGGCAACCGTAAATTATTATGATGTAACCGATTTATTCGAATCCGGATATGTAGGGCTTGATGAACTGGTACAGAAATCAATTGAATACTCAATTAAGGAACGGAAATATCAAAAGTCCTCTGCCAGTAGACGCTTAAGAGACTTACCCAACATGCAACTAACCCTTGAACGTATGGTCAAGAAAGCCGGTGTTGATGACGTAGAAACCTTTTTAGAACTTGGACCTGTAAAAGTCTTCAACAAAGTTAAAACGGCTTACGGTAATGATGTTGATGTAAAGCTACTGTGGAAATTTGCTGGTGCAACTGATGGCGTACATTGGAAACTGATCCAAGAGCCGCGTAAAAAACAGTTATTGGCACTGTGTGACTAAGCGAAGCTGATCGCACAATGATTGACTCGTTTCGATGGAGTTAGCGGGTCGTAAAGGCAAGTGTGAAAAGCGGAAAAAGGACGTTGAAGTTTTTTACCACTTCATTGAGTTAGTCATTAAATTAGACAAAAAAACCGAGGCAGAGACCTCGGTTTTTATTTTTTTAATTTGCTCTTTTCCTACAGCACAAATCTTAAAACTTAAAACGCGTAGTGAACATTACCTGATCACCGTAAAAATCGTTGATACGTGCTTCAGCACCCAAAGAGAAAAGCTCTGTTGAGTGGAATCGAGCGTAGGCAGAGCCAGTCCAATCGTCATCGTTATCGATAGAAACGTAGCCGACTTTGCCGCCTACTTCTAATTGAGGGCCCAACCATTGGCGAACACCTAAGTTAAGCTCCATACCAACATCTGTGCTGCTCTCATTCGAAGGTTGCACAACGCGCATTAGCATTTCACCAGTAAGATCTGCCCAGTTGTTTAGCGGAGAATGGAAGCCAAAGCCTGCAGCTGAATCAAAATCACTTTCAAACTCAGAGTCAATACGAGCAATAACATGCGCGTTCGGGTGAATTGATTTGCTGAATCCAGCACCAAATGTCACAGGACTTGCGCCAATACGTGCTTCGAAATAGTCGTAGCTAAAGTTGCTCATAGTTGCTGGCGCATTGCGATCGTTTGCAGCTAGGGCATGGCTTGATGCCACTAGTAAGGCAGCGGCTAATAGTGTTTTACGCATAACTAACGATAAACCTTGTTCATTATTTCCATGGATTCAAGCAACCACTTGAACCGTAATCTGATTTGTCCGACATCATAATAAAAAGGAAGGTCGACGACCAACAAAAATGTGTCGATGTTTTGTCAATTAACTTAATAGTTCCTTGGTTTAAGCAAAAACCACGCCATATACGTAGTGTCCGAGAATTTCACTCGGACAAGTAACGATGTTTTTCTAACCTCATTCGACTATGCGAGGTTAGGTGGTGCAATGAGCATCGTTGAGCTCAAGTTAGAACCAAACACTTTATTACTCGCCAAAGCTTGCTCTTCTTTCTGCCATGGCGTTGAGGATTGCCTCAGAATCAAGGATTTGAGTCCAGGATAGCAGGTTATCATCATTCTCAATCACAAACGCGGTAAGCTGAGACACGATTGCTTTTCTCAATGCTTCGCCTTTCCAAGGTTTGGCAATGTAATAATCGAGACTCGCGTTATTTACGGCTTCTACGGTGTCTTCCAAACCAGCTTGTCCTGTGAGTAAAACTTTGCGCGCTGCTTTTGTGTCACCATTTTGACTGAGTTCGATTAAGAAGCTGATCCCAGTTTGTTCCGGCATAATGTGGTCACATAAAATGAGCGCAAGCTGAACTTCTTCTTCCGCCATCTCCTCAATCACCTGCCGAGCTTCAGTCACCGATTCCGCTCCTTCGACGACAAAGTTCTCCTCGAAGGGAGCAAGATCTTGGAGCACGCTATCCAAGACTTCTCGTTCGTCATCGACACATAAAATTAGATACTTGGTCATGTTTCATCTCCTTTTTCGATGACTGGTAACCAGACGGTCATTCGTGTGAACTGGCCGATCTCTGATTCGACGTCAATCCACCCTCTGTGTGCTGTTACGATTTGCTGGCAGATGGACAGCCCGATGCCTAAGCCAAAGTTACCTTCTTTTTTTGTGGTGAAGTTCAGCTCGAAAATGGCGTCTCTTTGCGACTCAGGAATGCCACATCCATTATCTTCAAATGAGATAACGGCATAATGTGTGTGCTCTTTTTCTACAAGGCGTGTTTGTATGTTTAACACCCCTTTTTCTGGAAATGCGTCAATGGCGTTAGAGACCAAGTTCGTCCACACCTGTTGGAGTGCGATCGGTTGACAAAGGATGGAAGGCAAGTTTGCATAGTCGGTTGAAACTTGGTGCATTTTTAATTTGTTCTCGAAAATCACCAAGGTGTCTTCAATACCTTCATGAATATCAGCATAGTGCAGGGTTTCATCATCTGACCGAGCATATCCTTTCAGGCTTTTTACCATATCAGCAATTCGTGCTGCACAGACATTAATTGAGCGAAGTGTAGAACCTGCTTTGTGGTATTGCTCTAGTGTATTGAGAGCATGATAAGACGCTTGCTGCTTTCTCGTTAGTTGGGTAAGTAGCTCTTGATCGGACTCTAATCCAAGGCTCACCACTTTTTTGGCCAATGCTCGGTCTGGAAGAGTATGGCTAAGCGCTTTTACGCGTGATCTGAGCTCAGCGGTTGAAGCGGGTTTTGAGGTTTGCGCTTTGCTCAGTAATTCAATGCCTTTGCTTTGTATATCGGAACTGGGCGCATCGTTAAGTAATCGTTCTAGCGTATGCGTTAAATTCTCTACGCCCCTTAATATCGCGGCTACTGGATTGTTTAGTTCGTGTGCCACTCCCGCAACCAATTGGCCAAGCATCGCCATTTTTTCTCTTTCAATGAGCTGCTGGTGGGCTGATTCTAAAGATTCGAGCGTTTTTTGAAGTTGCAGTTTGGTGTTGATGCTTCTTTGCAATCGGCGGTTGAAGTGGCGTAAGAGCAAGTTTGTAAAAAGAGGCAGTAAGTTTGAGTCGCTTTGCATCACTTTATTGAATACGTTGCGATCGAGTTTGATAACTTCTGTTTTGGTTAGTGTCAGAGCTGTCGAGAAAGAACATTCCCCAGTAACAAACGACATGCCTCCGACAATATTCCCTTTGTTATGGCGTACAACCTCTCGCTGCATGCCTTGCTCATCGCGCTTGTACAGAGCCACTTCACCTTCGGTGATAAACCACAAAAAGCTATTTGGCTCGCCTTCCACGGTTAACAAGTGTTCAGGTGAGTATGTACGGCACGCTCTTGTTTCGTCATTATCTTTAAAAAATTGCTGGAGAGCGGAGATCACTTGCTCGGCTAACTCGGCATCAGACATCGAGTGGTAGTCGTGTAAGAATCCGGCTTGATAATGGCTCATCTGGTTATTGATGTGCGCTCGCAACAAGCTGTGATGATCCAATATCTGACTGTAACTTAGCAGGTCTTCTTTGCCATTTCGCAAGATAAATTGGGTCAGCTCTTTTTGCACTGTGTTAAATAAGACGTGATCTGGCAAAGGTTTAGTGAGGCAGTGGTCGAGCCTGCCCTCATTAACGGCAGTGAGAATTGCCTCTATATCAGACGAGCAGCTAATAAGAATTTTTCTTGCTTGCTCGGTATGTGACATCCGGTCTAAACCAATAAGAAAATCCACGCCGTTAAAATGAGCGTGATGGCTCGCTATAACTAAAGCAACAGTCTGTTCTCTTTCTTCTAGATACTCTAAAGCGCTTTGAGCCTCTTCTATCGATTCGACAGAAAAAATATCAAACTTACTTGAGAAGGCAGACAGCTCCAATCGAAACTGTTCAGCACTGATTGGGTTGTTGTCGAGACACAACACAGCATAACGATTCACAGATGTTTTAGCTCCGGTTAAAACTTCGCCACGCAAACTTTAACAATAAAAGGACATGATGAGTGGGAGCCAAGTATGATTCCTGATTAATGGACTAGAATAAGCATCAATAGTCTGATTTGTCTCAATGTTTTCTCCGCAGGTGGTTTGGGGTAGACTGACCGAAAATATCCAATAAGTGACGTTATGCAAAATCTTAAAAAAATCGGCGCCATTGGTGGTGCTATCTCATTAGCACTGTGTTGGCCATTGGCTGTCGGACAAATTGGTCAGTCCATCATTGAAGATGGTATTACCAATATGAATGATGAAATGATTAAAGGCGAAGTGGTCGAGTATCAGCGTGGCTATTTGTCTTCAGTCGTGCTGACTCGTTATTCAGTTGTTGATCCTGAGCTTAAAACGCAGTTAGAGCGTGATGGTATGCCAACGACGTTTGACGTAACCAGTGATGTTAGCCACGGTCTAACAAGCCTAACAGCAGATTCAAAATTGGTGGACAATGACTTTTTGCCTCTCACGATGCATAGCCAGACTCAATTAAATGGCAATACAGCATTTATCCTCGACCTAGACAGTTGGCATTATCGTAACGAAGCGCAAGGTGTTTCTGTTTCTACAAGCCCTGCAAAAGTAACAGGTGATGTGACGGTATTGGGTGATCTCAATTACCAAGTTTCCGTTCCTTCTGTTCAAGTGGATTTTGAAAACGGTGAAGAGCTTCATCTGAATGCATTGACAGGGCAAGGTAAAGGAAAGCAAGCAAAAGGCTACTGGTTAGGCGAGCAATCTTTCTCTCTAGAGAAGCTGGATGTGGTTGATGCGAACTTGACGCCTGTCTTTTTGATTGAAAATGCGAGCTACCGTGGTAACACTACGATGAGTGAGTCTGGTGATAAGCTGAACAGTCAATTAAACCTAGATGCTAAGAAACTACGTTTAACTGATGGGACGGATGTCGATAACTTTAAGTTGGATTTCTCAATTGCAGATGTGGATAGCCAGTCTTTTGATCAAATTATGTCTATCTATCAAGGCTCTCCTATGTTAGATGAGCAGGAAATTGCGAATTTATTGCCGCATGTGGATACGCTGTTTAGCAAAGGTTTTGATTTATCCGTGAACGAGCTTTCACTCGCGTTCGGTGACGGCAAGTTCCACAACGAGTGGCAACTATCCATCCCTGAAGGTACTAAGCATATTACTCAAGATCCAATGAAGTTGGTGACGGCCACTACTGGTGAACTTAGCACTTACTTCTCTGATGAATTAGTAACGCATTACCCATTTATTCAAGAAGGGATTGATGAGCTCCTTATTATGGAGTTGATCGAAAAAGTAGAGGGCGGTTATCAATTAAAAGCAGAAATTGGTGAAGGCAAATTGAAGTTCGAAAATGGGCATGAGTTCCCATTGGTGGCTCTACTTATGCCTGCTTTGATGCAGCAACAGTAATTCGTGTTGTTGCGAATTTGTTCCAATTCAACGCTTAGTCTTTAAAAAGAGGTCGTAAGACCTCTTTTCTTGTTTTTATCACTGCAAAAACGTGATATTAATTTCGTAATATTTACATAGCAGGAGCAATGAGCATCATGGAACAAAATACGGACAACGTATTTAACTTCAGTGCAGGACCAGCAGGTCTGCCTAAAGCAGTTATGCAGCAAGCACAACAGGAACTAATCGATTGGCAAGGCCTTGGTACTTCGGTCATGGAAATCAGCCACCGAAGCAAAGAGTTCATCAAAGTTGCAGAAGAAGCCGAGCAGGATTTACGTGATCTTCTGAATATTCCGGACAACTATAAAGTGCTGTTCTGCCAAGGTGGTGCTCGTGCTCAGTTTGCTGCTGTTCCTCTAAACTTACTTGGTGATGCCGATACGGCAACTTACATCGATGGTGGTTATTGGGCTGAAAGCGCGGTAGCTGAAGCGAAAAAATACTGCGAACCAGACGTGTTTGATGCAAAAACAGAAATCAACGGGAAAGTCGCGGTTCTACCTGCAAGTGAATGGAAAATTGCTCCAGAAGCGGCTTACGTTCACTTCTGTCCAAATGAGACCATTGATGGTATTGAGATTAACGATCTTCCTATCACCGACAAACCGATTGTTGCTGACATGTCTTCGACAATTCTTTCTCGTGAAATCGATGTGTCTAAATACGGTGTGATTTACGCGGGCGCTCAGAAAAATATTGGTCCTTCCGGCATTGCTATTGCTATCGTGCGCGATGATTTATTAGGTATGGCGAAGCAGGTACTACCAAGTATTTTGGATTACACTGTTTTGGCAGAAAAAGAATCAATGTTCAACACGCCACCAACATTTGCATGGTACTTGTCTGGTCTTGTTTTCAAATGGCTGAAGGCACAGGGTGGAGTAAAAGCAATTGAGCAAGTGAACCGCGCTAAAGCCGCGCTACTGTATGATTACATCGATCAGTCTGATTTCTACCGTAATGGCGTGCACTCAGCAAACCGTTCTTTGATGAACGTGCCATTTCAACTTGCTAAGCCTGAACTGGATGCAACCTTCCTTGAGCTAGCAGACTCTAAAGGGCTGAAAGCGCTAAAAGGTCACCGAGCAGTTGGTGGTATGCGAGCATCCATTTATAACGCAATGCCGCTAGAAGGTGTTCAAGCGTTAGTAGACTTCATGCAAGAGTTTGAGAAAAACTACGCGTAAGCTCAAACTGATAGTTGTTCTCCAAAGCGTCGCTATTGCGGCGCTTTTGTTTATCTCAACTCACATCATTCCAGGAAGGTAAAATGACCAAGGCAAATATTGAAGCGCTGACTAAGCAGTTCCCACTCTTGGCTGCACTTATTGATCTTGAAGAGGTTTGTTGGTTCAACCCCCATATCACTTCCTTGGAGGAAGGCTTACCTCATGTCGGGTTAGATGAAAAAGATATTCAAGCGGCGAGTGAACGGCTAACACGATTTGCGCCTTATTTGATGAAAGCGTTTCCCGAAACGGAAACGTCGCGTGGCGTTATTGAGTCCGCAGTGGTGGATATTCCCAATATGAAAGTGCGTTTGGAGCAGCAATACGACACGCCAATATTGGGCCGTTTAATGCTCAAAAAAGACAGTCATTTGCCAATTTCTGGTTCGATCAAAGCGAGAGGTGGTATTTATGAAGTGCTCACTCATGCAGAAAAGTTGGCGTTTGAAGCCGGCTTGCTCTGTGAAAGCGATGATTACAGCAAATTGTTCAGCAATGAGTTTCGGCAGTTTTTTAAGCCGTACAGTATTGCGGTTGGCTCAACCGGCAATCTTGGTATGTCCATCGGCATCATGAGTGCGAAGCTGGGTTTTTCAGTTTCAGTCCACATGTCTGCGGATGCGCGGGAATGGAAGAAAAATAAGCTCCGGTCACATGGTGTTAATGTCGTAGAGCACCAAGAAGATTATGGTATTGCTGTCGCGCAAGGTCGTAAAGAGGCAGAAAAAGATCCCAACTGTTTCTTTATCGATGATGAAAACTCACGGACGCTGTTTCTAGGTTACTCTGTTGCGGGTGAGCGTCTTAAGCAGCAGTTTGATGACTTGGGAATCGTGATTGATGAGCATCATCCATTGTTTGTTTATCTTCCTTGTGGTGTTGGCGGCGGGCCTGGTGGCGTGGCATTTGGCTTGAAGGTAGCGTTTGGCGAGCATGTCCATTGTATTTTCGCGGAGCCAACGCACTCACCGTGCATGCTGTTGGGCGTACATACAGGCTTGCATGACGATATTTCGGTGCAAGATCTGGGTATCGATAACATCACCGCCGCTGATGGTTTGGCAGTCGGGCGTGCCTCGGGATTTGTCGGAAGAGCGATGGAAAGGCTACTTGATGGTTTTTACACCATTGATGACGCTCGTATGTATCACCACTTGGGTGAGTTAAGTGAACTGGAAGGTATTAATCTAGAGCCTTCTGCATTAGCCGGTATGATTGGGGCAGTGCACGTCTCGAATAACCATGCTTATCAGTCTCGAATGAAATTTGACGAAGAAAAACTCAAAAACGCAACACATCTTGTTTGGGCAACAGGTGGGGGCATGGTTCCGGAAGATGAAATGGCGGCTTATCTCAAAAAATCTGGTCGGTAAATCAGCACTGTATACGTGCTTAATTAGGTAACTAATAATACAGGAATAACAAAAGGGCTCATCGTTTGATGAGCCCTTCTCGTCACTGAAAATCGAATTATAGAGATTGTAATAGCTGGTAGTAACGACCTTTTTGAGCGAGTAGCGTTGGATGGTCGCCTTGTTCGATGATCTCACCTTGTTCCATCAAACAGATGCTATCCATACTTTCTAACTCTATCAGTCGGTGTGTAATGAATACTACTGTCTTATTAGCAAAGTGTTCATTGAAAAGCGCCATCACTTTTTGTTCCGTACGCTTATCGAGGCCTTCAGTCGGCTCATCTAAGAGTAGGATTGGGGCATCACGTAGCAATGCTCGAGCAATACCGATTCGGCGTTTCTCACCACCAGATAACTGACGACCGCCGTCGCCTAACCAAGCGTCTAAACCCGGCTCTTCAAGAAGTCCGCCAAGCTCGACTTTTTGTAAAATAGTAGACAGTTGCTCATCACTTGCGTCCGGAGCGGCCATGAGTAAGTTGTCACGTAGTGTCCCGTTTAGTACATCTACGCGTTGACTGACCACTGTCATTGCTGCTCGCAGGTCCGACTCGCTCCAATCTTGCAGTTTTGTACCACCGATTCGAACTTCACCTTGGTTTACATCCCAGTAGCGACAAAGAAGCTGAATCAGTGTTGATTTACCTGAACCTGTTTGACCTACAATTGCAGTTTTAGTGCCCAACGGTAGTGAGAGTGACAAGTCTTTCAGCACCTTTTGCTGACCGTCAGGGTAAGTAAAATCTATGTTGTCGAATTCAATGTCTAACGTTGTGTCTTTATGTTTCGACTGCTCAGGGAAGACAACGTCAGGTTCAGCCAAAATTACTTCATTTAAACGACGAGCAGAGGTCAACGTTTGACCGAGATACTGGAATGCGCCCGCGATAGGCATCAGAATCTCAAAGCTCGCCATGGTTGCAAACGCAAACAGCGCAATCCAAGGATCAGGAGCACGACCACCTACGCCGTCTGCAGCAAACCAAAGCATCACAACCAGTGTAAGGCCGTTCACCAGCATAAGCAGGCCTGAAGCCATGCCCGTTAAATTCGCGTTCACAAATTGGTTAGACAGCAACTGCTTCTGCTTCTCTAGAATGAGATTACGATAACGTTCTTCTGCTCCAAAGATACTCAGTTCACTGTAGCCTTGAAGCCAGTCCAGTGTCGCCACTCGCAATTGCGCTTTATGATGAGTGAGATTCTCGCCATTACTTTTACCAAGTTTATAGAACAACACTGGCCATACAAACAACATGACGGTAAGAATCGAGCCAAGCAGCAGCGCGAGATGCCAATCAAAGAACGCCAGGACAGCCGTTAAACTCAATATGCCAAAAACACCAATCACGACAGGGCTGATAAGTCGAAGGTAAACGTGATCCATCGCATCTACGTCCGCTACTAGGCGGTTGAGCAGATCGGCATCACGCATCGTAGAAACACGACCCGGAATCAGTGGTGCAAGTTTCTTAAAGAAGAAGATACGTAGATCGGTAAGCAGCTTGAACGTTGCATTGTGGCTAACGACACGTTCTCCCCATCGACCTGCGGTTCGAGCCATTGCAGCGCCGCGTACCCCGGCACCTGGTAACATGTAGTTGAAGGTCTCACGAGCAACCGTCAAGCCTGCCACCGCTGCGGCTGAAATAAACCAACCTGATAGCGTTAATAAGCCAATAGATGCCGCTAAGGTCAGAAATGCCAGTAGCATACCTAGCGAAAGACCAAACCAGTGTTTCTTATAGAGTTTTAGATAAGGGAGTAAATCACGCATCTAAGTTCCCCTTGTCTGTTTCACGTTGTGCGAGGTTCGCTTCCAACATGTCTTTAAATAAGCCATATTCTGTCGACAGTGTGGCGTAATCACCACGTTGAACAATCTGGCCGTCCTGCATAACAAGAATTTGCGATACGTTTTGTAAAGGCGCAAGTTGGTGAGTAATCATCAAATTCGTTGTGGCATGCGCATACTTGTTAATGCCTTCCATCACGAGTTTTTCACTGCGAGCATCTAAGCTTGCGGTTGGTTCATCTAACAACCAAAAACGACCATTTTGTAGCATGGCGCGAGCCAGTGCTAAACGCTGCGCTTGGCCGACAGATAAACCACCAGAACGATCAGATATCGGATAATCCAACCCATGCATTTCAACAAATTCAGCAGCGTGAGAGTCATTCAACACAGAATGTACGTCTGCATCCTGAATATTGTGCTTACCTAGTGTGATGTTATCTCGAATGCTACCGTGTAATAGCATCGGGTTTTGACCAATCCAGCTTACTGCCTCTCGCCATGTGGCTAGATCCAGTTGCGACAATTCACAACCATTAATCTTCAAGCTACCTTGATAAGGCATGAAACCGAGGATGGTGTTTACCAAGCTTGTTTTACCTGCGCCACTTGGTCCAACTAAAGCCGTACTTTTGTTGGCTTCAAGAGAGAAGGATAGGGGACCTGCGAGCTGCTTACCTTCCGGACTAAAAATGGTTAACTGGTCCGCTTCAATATGGATAGGGCTGTTTTTATCTAACGCTTGGGTACCATCTTTGATTTGATCGACTTCCAAATCCAGAAACTCGACAATGCTTTCTGCTGCCCCAACCGCTTGCTGTTTCGCATGATAGAACGTGCCCAAATCACGTAATGGCTGATAAAACTCTGGAGCAAGAATCAGAATGAACAAACCAGCAAAGAGCGTAACACCTGTGCCGTAGTAGCCGAAGTCCAGCTCCCCGATATAACTAAAGCCAAAGTAGACAGCGGTAATTGCGATAGAAATGGAAGTGAAAAACTCTAACACCGCAGAAGACAGAAACGCGATTTTCAGAACGTCCATGGTACGAGTACGAAAGACTTCTGAAGCACCCTTTAGCGTCTCAGTTTCAGATTTTGTTCTATCGAATAAGCGAATGGTTGTCATTGCTTGCAAGCGGTCATAAAAGTGACCCGACAAACGCTGCATCGCTTTAAAGTTTTTACGGTTTGCTTCTGCGGCTTTCATCCCAACCAGTGCCATGAAAATAGGCACTAGTGGTGCAGTGACCAGGAAGATCAAGCCTGCTGCCCAGTTTACTGGGAATACGACAACCAAAATGATGAAAGGCACTAGTACCGATAATGACATTTGAGGCAAGTAGCGTGAGAAGAAATCTTGCATATCTTCTACTTGCTCTAAGATGAGCGTTGCCCAACTGCCAGCAGGTTTGCCTTTGATGTAAGCTGGCCCAAGTTTATGAACTTTATCTAAAATGAGTTGGCGAATATAAACTCGAATTTGCTCCCCGCAACGGTAACCGGCAAGCTCTCGACCCCAGGTACAAGCAGCTCGACCGATAACCGTGCCACCGAGCCCAACAAAATGCCAAATGAGGTCGGCTTTGTCGACTTGGTCAATGATTAACTGGTGCAGAATGGAGGCGAGCAGGGCTGCTTGAGCCAATAAAAACACGCTTGAAAGTACGCCTAGGCCTATCGCAATCATAAGCCAGCGCTTGGCTAACTTACTTTGTTGCTTCAGCCACTTATTCAAGCTGCTTTGCTTTTTCTTATCCATCGTGAAGGCTTAATGATAATTGTTTTAATGAGGCGGTAGTATACAAAAGAAAACCCAGCGGGAATACCGCTGGGCTTTAAGGATATGACACAAATGTGAAAAGTTATTTGTCACCAAGTGAGTCTAAGAAACGTTCAGCATCTAATGCAGCCATACAACCTGTACCTGCAGAGGTGATCGCTTGACGGTAGTTGTGGTCCATTACGTCGCCAGCTGCAAATACACCTTCGATACTAGTTTGTGTTGCGTTGCCTTCAAGACCTGATTGAACGATGATGTAGCCATCTTTCATGTCTACTTGGCCTTCAAAGATTTGTGTGTTTGGCTGGTGGCCAATTGCGATGAATGCACCCATTACATCGATATCTTCTGTCGCACCGCTGTTCACGTCTTTAATGCGGACGCCCGTTACGCCCATATCGTCACCCAGTACTTCATCGAGAGTGCGATCGGTATGAAGAACGATATTACCGCTTTCAACTTTATCCATCAGACGTTTCACAAGGATCTTCTCTGCGCGGAATGAATCGCGGCGGTGGATCAGGTGAACTTCTGACGCAATGTTAGATAGGTATAGCGCTTCTTCAACAGCCGTGTTACCACCGCCCACAACTGCAACTTTCTGATTACGGTAGAAGAAACCGTCACAGGTTGCACAAGCAGAAACGCCGCGACCTTTAAATGCTTCTTCAGACTCAAGGCCAAGGTATTTTGCTGATGCGCCGGTAGATATGATTAAGGCATCACAAGTGTACTCACCTGAGTCGCCTTTTAAACGAAATGGGCGTTGTGATAGCTCTACTTCATTGATGTGATCAAATACGATTTCAGTTTCAAAACGCTCGGCGTGTTCTTTCATGCGATCCATCAATGCTGGACCTGTCAGTCCCTCAGCATCGCCTGGCCAGTTTTCAACTTCAGTTGTGGTGGTTAGCTGACCACCTTGTTGCATTCCCGTCACAAGCACAGGGTTTAAGTTTGCACGCGCTGCGTAGACGGCAGCTGTGTATCCTGCAGGACCAGAACCAAGAATTAATAATTTACAGTGTTTTACGTCGCTCATTATGGCTCCAAAAGGGCGTAACATTTCCCTCGATTGTATGGAAATTCTTAGTGCTTTAAAAGCATAAACAACGATTGTGATCGAATAATTGGTTATAGATTAGAACCCACTAAATATTGATAGAGAACGTTGACTTCTAGCATAAAATTCTATTCGTAGTAGAGAAGTCTAGTTTCAAATATTGTCAAAGCGTAAAACTGAAACATGGCTCTATTTTTTTGGCTTCATTTGGTTTGATATGTTGTTTTTGTTGTTTTGTTGAAGCTATCAACGTTAAAAGCTGGTAATTGCAGAATATTTGCGTAACCTAGCGTGTAAATTAAATGTTAATTAATGTGCCTCATTAAAGGAGCAAATGATGTTACATTCACGTGAGAATACTCTACATTTAACACAGCTCAGCATGGCAGCAATTGAGCAGCTTTCCCCATCGTTTGAAGAACTGCCTCGTACCGAACATGCAGATGGTCAGTATCGACTACGACGTTATTCTGTGGTTGGTTTTGATAACGGCAAAGTCATCGACTTAAATAAAAATAGCTTTGTTCAATCCTCTGATATCAACCGATTTCAAGGTGATGTAGTAAGACAATTCGAGCCAATTGAGAAGGATATTCTTACCAGCGATGGCTTTCGAGAAATGTGTGAATTGTTTGTCAATGCGAATCATCTGCCAAACGGTCAAGAAATAGAAATTCACCAAATCCGTATCAGGGCACTGGAAGAAGAAACCCAAGTAGCACCTGAAGGTGTGCACCAAGACGGTTTTGATCACATTGCAATGGTTGGTGTGGGACGCCATAACATCATCGGTGGCGACATCATGCTGTACAGCAGCCATAACCAAGCCCCATTTTTCCGTAAAGTGCTAGAAACCGGAGAGGTCGCAATCTTGGCTGATAGCAAGCTGTGGCATAACGCGTGCCCAATCCGCTCTGTTATTGATGACGAAGCGGGCCATATGGATGTATTTGTACTCACGGCTACGGATAAGCGTAATGAACTTCAATCTTAATCAGATCAGAGAGCAATTTCCGGCGTTGGCTCAATACCACAACGACAAGCCCGTGACGTTTTTTGATGGTCCAGGCGGCTCACAAGTGCCTCAATCAGTACTAGACAGCATGGTAGGGTATTTAGGTCGTTTCAACGCTAACTTAGGCGGGCATTATTTTTCTAGCCAAGTGACTGTTGACGTAATGCAAAATGCGCGTGAGTCGGCTCAGGCTCTACTTAATGCCCCTTCATCTGGCAATATTGTCTTCGGTGCCAATATGACCTCACTAACCTTTCAGCTTAGTCGCGCGATTAGTCGAGATTGGCAAGCAGGAGATGAGATCATTGTTTCCGCTTTGGATCACTATTCAAATGTATCCAGCTGGCAGCAAGCGGCAGAAGATAAAGGCGTTACGGTTCATCAAGTTCGTATCAACGAAGAAGATTGTACGCTGGATATGGAGCATTTAAGCCGCCTTCTTTCTGATAAAACGCGCCTTGTCGCTGTGACTTATGCATCGAACACGACGGGCTCTATTGTGGATGTACAGCATGTAGTCAGCATGGCGCACAATGTTGGGGCACAAGTTTATGTGGATGCCGTCCATTATGCGCCTCATCATTTGGTTGATGTTCAAGCGTTAGGTTGTGACTTTTTAGCTTGCTCAGCTTACAAGTTTTTCGGACCGCACGTTGGTATTGCTTACATAGCCGATCAGTGGCTCCACAGTATTCGCCCATACAAAGTCGAGCCTGCCACTAATATAGGTCCAGGTCGATTTGAAACAGGAACGCAAAGTTTTGAAGGTCTTGCTGGTGTCGTTTCTGCGGTTGAGTATCTGGCTCAATTTGGTGAAGTCGGTTTACCTCTTCGCCAACGGTTGGAGCAAAGCTACCAACTGTATGAACAACATGAGCAGCGATTGAGTGAGCGTTTCTTACAGCGTTTGAATGCATTAGATGGTGTCAATCTATTCGGTATCGCAAAGGAAGATAGCCAACTCCGCACGCCAACTTTTGCGCTAACGTTTGAACGATATTCTCCAGAGTTCATCGCGAAAACACTGGGTGAACATAACATTTGTGTATGGAATGGTCACTTTTATGCGTTGGGCTTAGTTCGTCAACTTGGTTTAGAAGAATCGGGTGGTGTAGTGCGAATTGGTTGTATGCATTACAACACAATAGAAGAAGTCGATATGTTATTCGATGTGCTAGAAAGCATCCTTGACGCATAACTAACGATTTCTTCCTGATAGAAAAACAAAAGCTCGAGTCAAACTCGAGCTTTTTTCGTTTTTATTTGAATCAACGCGTTTTACAAGCGATTACTCACTAACTTCAACTTCATAGGAAGTGAATTTTCTTACATTAATAACGCCAGTATCAAAGATGAGGTATTGACCTTTAATGCCTTGCAAAGTGCCAGTAACAACCGGGTTTTTATCGAAGTTATGCGAAATGATCTTCGTTGGGTGCTGTTGTACCGGGTAGCTAAGGTCGGTAATGCTTTCGTTTAATACTTCAATGGCATCTTCGCCGAATTGCTGTTTTATCTCGGCAATTTTCTCTTCGACTAAAGGCAATAGCTCAGCAAAACGGCCCTGCAATGCCATAGGTTCACCGTCACCTTTAAGCAGTGTGCGCCAATTGGTCTTGTCTGCGATATGTTTCGCCAGTTCAACTTCAATTAAACCGGAGATATGGCGAGTTTTTACTTTAAAAATTGGCAAGCCCTGAGTCGCGCCTTGGTCAATCCAACGAGTCGGGATTTGAGTATGACGAGTAATACCAACTTTTAAGCTGGATGTGTTGGACAGGTAGACAAAGTGATCCACCATGCAATTCTCTTCACCCCATTGTGGTTCGCGACAAGTCCCTTGATCGTAGTGGCAGGTCTCTGGCTTCATGATACACATGTCGCAGCTTGCTAGCTTTTTCATGCATACAAAACAGTGGCCTTGCGAATAACTCTTTTTCGTTTTCTTTCCACATGAGCAACAAAAAATATTGCCAGTGTGAGTCAGTGTGAGCGTTTTACCCAGAAACGGAGTTAAGTCGATTTCTTCCTCACCGACAGGAAGACGGTAGTTGACGGCACCGTCCAGAGAAGCACGCATTTTGTTTAGCGTGCCAGTTGCAATTAATGACATGACATTACTCATTATTGTGTTTTTGCACAGTATATACTGAAGTGGAGAAGAGATGCAGGGTTGACAGGAGCTTTAAAGTAAATGTCTTGCACTAAATTATTATGCATCGTGTTTTATTTTCTAAAAATTATGGCTGTGAAATGCTTCGCAAATAGAAGTTGAGCTGCACTTTTTAGAAATTTTAAAACGTGATAACGGTTCAAAATCCGTTACTATGTGTCGAAACTAAGAATTGAATGAGAAAGTGATTTTATTTCTTGATAAATTACCTTGATTTCATTTTGAAATTATTGAACCTCACGTATTGCATATAATCTCAGCAGGTCACTTGCCCATGAAGTGGATCCATAACTTTATCTTTGCTCTTTCTATTTGCACTATCAGTTTGGTTGCCCTTTATAGTGTGCTTGGCGATACGCGAAAGCTGACCATTACACCTGAGCATTTCAATATCTATGCAACTAAAGATGCCAGTGAAGGAGGTGTGAGTGAGGCAGATATCACATACGATCGGCAAAGCCTAGTTCTTAGCTGTGAACTAAAGCAGAGCTCGTATGCTTGGCCTTACTGCGGAATCTCGGTTTATACCGATTCAGCAACGCCAACACAGGGTATTGACCTTTCCAACTACCATACGATTCGATTGAAGGTGCGATATGAAGAGGCAGGAATAGGGGCTAACCCTAGCCACGACCTACGTTTGTATCTTCGCAATTATAATTCTGAGTATTCCAAGCCGGACGACGAGTACACCATTAAATATAATGGCATGCAGTTTTCTCCGTCGGGTTCGAGCGATATTGTCGAAATTCCGATTAAAAATCTTCAGGTGATGACCTGGTGGTTAGTAGATAACGGAGTCGCGATTGAACACTCTGCACCTGAATTTTCAAACATCACACGTATTGATATTGCAACTGGGTCTGGTGCGGCACTTGGTAAACATAGAATTGTGATTGATAAAATTGAGTTTGAAGGCGCTTACCTTGCGCAAGAAACATTGCTGTATGCATTATTACTCTCTTGGATGGCGCTTGGACTGGCTTTTTCACTGCATGAGTTACGAAAAAATAGAGTGGCTTATGAAAAAGCGCAAAAGCGTCACCGTCATTTGGAAAAGGTGAATGATACTTTGCGAGCTCAAAACTACGAGTTTGCAGAGTTAGCGCATCGAGATGCTTTGACGGGCGCGATGAACCGATATGGTGTGCAACACTGGCTGGAACAACAATCTCGTCAGGTTCGCTGGGGGCATAACACCTTCAGTATTCTCTATTTGGACTTGGATAAGTTTAAAAAGGTGAACGACAAATTTGGGCACCAAATGGGGGATGACATATTGCGCGAATTTGTCATGGTGGTAGCGACTTCTATTTACTCAGGCGATCGACTCGTTCGTTGGGGCGGCGAAGAGTTTGTCGTATTTTGCCCTGATACCAATATTGAACAAGCGTTAGAGAAGGCAGAAATGATTCGCAAAAATGTGGAGGATCATTTGTGGGTGCACGGTGAATCATTAACTTGCAGTATTGGCGTTGCCCAAATGCAGAATGAACGCGTCTCAGAAACCATGGCGAGAGCTGACGAAGTGCTGTATCAGGCGAAGCGCAATGGTCGCAACCGAGTGGAAGCTCATTATGGTTTACTTGCTTGCGAAAAGAAGCAAGCCTGATAGCCGTTCACTAAAAGGAAAGAAAAAAGGTGGCCAACTGGCCACCAAGAGGGAAACTGCTGAACACCACTTAGGGGGGAAGTTTGGGTTATCGATACGATTACCGTGAGCAGCAGTGTAGTGCTAATCGAACTTGCTATTTTTACCAGAACAACCAAGCGAAAAGCGTTAGTGCAGCAATACAGGCAATGTTTAATACGAAACCAATTCGCATCATTTCTTTTTGCTTGATATGACCCGTACCGAACACAATCGCGTTTGGAGGTGTTGCAACAGGTAACATAAATGCACAAGATGCAGCGACGGCAATCAGTGCAGAGAGAATAACCGGAGACATGCCTAAGGCTTCTGCAATGGTCGCAAATACAGGGACAAGTAGCGCAGCACTGGCGGTGTTACTCGCAAACTCAGTTAAGAAGACAACAAAAGCAACCACTGCAAGAATCGTTAAGAGAATACCGGCTTGCTCAAGGAAGCCTGACAAGCTATGAGCTAAAAATACGCTTGTTCCGGTTGCTTTTAGGACGTTACTCAGACAGATACCACCACCAAATAGGATTAACACACCCCAGTCGGTTGTTTTCTCAATATCTTTCCACTCGACGGCGCGAGAAGCACCAAGTAGAAGGATGGCGCCAATAGCTACAAGAGTATCGAACTTCGCGAAGCCACCCAGCATAGCGTTAATAGGCTTACTGAATATCCACAACGTCACGGTCAGTAAGAAAATCGCCAACGTAATCATTTTGCCGTTTGTCCATTCGACTGGTTGATGGTCAAGGTCAAACTTGTGGCTAAGGTCAGGCTTAGTCATCGTGTACAATACGAGGATAGCGATTGGCATTAATACTAGGGAAATAGGTACACCAAACTTCATCCATTCAGTGAAGCTAAGGCCAACTTCAGCTGCTGCAATTGCGTTTGGTGGGCTACCAACCAGTGTTGCAATACCACCAATTGAAGCACTGTAAGCGATACCGAGTAGAACAAACAAAAAGGTGTTGTGGTTTTTCTTAGCGTCTAGCTTTGTCATCACACCCAGCACAAGCGGTAACATCATCGCGGCGGTGGCGGTGTTTGAAATCCACATTGACAGGCCAGCACTCACACCAAATAGCATGAATACAGCGACAGACATTTTTCCTCTTGCCAGCAATAGTACTTTATCTGCAATAGCTTGATCTAACTTTTGTTTATGTAGAGCCGCAGCTAGTGCAAAACCACCCAAAAATAGAAAAATGATGGAGTTGGAAAAGTTATTCAGTGCGGCTTGAGTGTTGAACACACCCAAAAATACCGCAAGTAGTGGTATGAGCAGCGCAGTAATGCTGACGTGAATCGCTTCGGTTAGCCACAAAATAGCAACAAAAACTAAGATGCTCAGGCCGGTTACTACTTGTGGTTCAAAGGGTAAGGTATTAAACAAGATAATGAACAATAGGATATTCGCGTTCAAAATCATGCTGTTGCGAGTGAAGAACCAATTCTTCAATGTCACAGCGAGTGCGGTCATGGGTAGTGCTCCTTTTGCATTGCCTTTTGTCGGTTTTTTTATGGCAAAGTAACTGACTTGTAGTTATTTATTGATGAAATGTTACTTTGAATGCGAAAAAGAGTTTTGCCTGAATCGTAGAGCAAATTAGAAAGTGTGATGTTGAGAATTGGAAATGGGTAGAAAACTACCCATTTGTTTTATAGAAATGTTACTAGGCTTGTGAGCCACGTTATTCCTCTATTCGACGGGGACTTGAAGAGGCTCGTTAGCTGCTTTATTTGGCTCTTTTACTGCGACGATAGGTTCTTGAGGGCCAAGAAACTTAGGCTGCGTATTGATAATATACAGGTCTAAAAACGCTTTCACACGGGCTAGCAGTTCTCGAACACGCATCGATGTTTTTTGCTTGTTGGCCGTCGGCCCTGCTACCGCGAGACACTGTGCATCAATGCTGTAAGCATCAGCGATGAACAGTGCGCGTTCGCAGTGAAAGCGTTGAGTCACAATCAGAAATCGCTCCGAAGCAAAAATTTTTTTTGCTCGTACAATCGAATCTAAGGTACGAAAGCCAGCATAATCAAGGTGAATCACTTCTTCAGGCACGCCTGCTTTAAGTAAGTCGCGTTTCATTGTCCACGGTTCGTTGTATGAACGGTGGGCGTTATCACCACTCAATAAAAACTGTTTTACTTTGCCTTGGTTGTAAAGCTCAATCGCCGCATTAATGCGATGAGTGTAGTAAGTGTTGAGGATCTTTCCGATGTATTTACTGGTACCAAGAACTACGGCAACCTCATGTTGAGGGATTTGCTCGTATTCAGTGAAAATGCTCTCTTTGGCTTGTAAAACCACCCACCGGTCGATGGCAATAACAGAAACAAGCAGACTAAGTGCAGAGATCGACAAAATCAAAGCAAATCGCTTCCAGGAAAATTTCAGCTTCCACTTTGATCTTATGCGAGAAAACAACAAAACGTTTTATATCCTTAACTAAAAATGTAGTTCTCATCATATCTGATAGAAACAAAAAGAGAGAAGCCCATTTATGCCAAAATCTGGTTAGGATGATAAAAAAATAAAAGCCCCTACATGGTAGGGGCTAATTATTAAACGAATTGTCTCAAGCTTAGAACGCAGTGCGTTTGTAACGGCGGTAAACAGGTTGCCAGAACGACTGTTCAATTGCCACGTTCAATGCTTCATCAGTAATTTCTAATGCGACACCTTGTTCAATTGCCTTTTTACCAACGGCAAATGCGATTTTTTTCGATACTAAGTGGATCTCTTCTAGTGGTGGAAGTAGAGCCCCACGACCGTTGATTGCTAGAGGAGAACATGTTGCGAGCGCGCGGCTTGATTCCATTAGCATCTCGTCAGTGACACGTTTTGCATTGACAGCAAGTACACCAAGGCCAATGCCTGGGAAGATGTAGCTGTTGTTACATTGTGCAATAGGGTAAGTGCGACCTTCATGAACCACTGGCTCAAATGGGCTACCTGTTGCAACCAGTGCTTCACCATTTGTCCAGCGAATGATGTCGTTCGGTGTCGCTTCCACGCGGCTTGTTGGGTTCGACAGTGGGAAGACAATCGGACGCTTACAGTGTTTATGCATTTCTTCGATGACTTCTTGGCTAAATAGGCCAGGCGCACCAGAAACACCAATTAGTACCGTTGGCTTGGCGTTACGCATAACATCGAGTAGTGAGAAGCCATTTCCTTCATTTTCCCACTCTTTCGTATTGGTATGCTTTTGCACCAAGCGTTGTTGGAAATCAAGAAGGTTAGGCATGCCTTCTTGTAACAGACCCCAACGGTCAACCATGTAAACTTGTGAGCGAGCTTGCTCGTCAGAAATTCCTTCCGATACCATTTGTGCGATGATCGCTTCTGCGATACCACAACCAGCAGACCCTGCGCCTAGGAAGGTAATACGTTGTTTAGAAAGCTGAGTTCCTGCTGCTTTACAGGCGGCAAGTAGAGAGCCAACAGTAACAGCTGCAGTACCCTGAATATCATCATTGAAGCAACACACGCGGTCTTTGTAACGCTCTAGAAGAGGCATCGCATTTTTCTGAGCAAAGTCTTCGAACTGGATCAAAGCATCAGGCCAACGGCGCTGTACCGCTTGGATAAACTCTTCTACAAATGCATCGTATTCTGCACCCGTAATACGAGGATGACGCCAACCCATGTACATCGGATCAGCTAAGCGTTGCGGGTTATTGGTACCCACATCAAGCACGATTGGTAGCGTGTAAGCAGGGCTGATACCACCACACGCGGTATATAGTGACAGTTTACCGATAGGAATACCCATGCCGCCGATACCTTGGTCACCCAAGCCAAGGATACGTTCTCCATCTGTCACAACAATCACTTTAACGTTGTGGTTTGCTGCGTTGTTCAGCAAGTCGTCAATACGGTCACGGTTTGGGTATGAAATGAACAGACCACGACCACGACGGTAAATGTTAGAGAAGTTTTCACATGCTGCGCCAACAGTCGGTGTGTAGATGATAGGCATCATCTCAGAAATGTGATTTTGCACTAGGCGGTAATACAATGTTTCGTTGGTGTCTTGGATATTACGCAGATAAATGTGCTTATCCATATCGCTTTCGAAACTTTTGTATTGCTGGTAGGCACGTTCCACCTGCTCTTGGATAGTTTCGGTCGACTCTGGAAGCAGACCTTCTAAGTTGAATGAACTACGTTCTTCAGCAGAGAATGCACTGCCTTTGTTCAAAAGAGGGGTTGCTAAAAGAGCCGGACCCGCATATGGAATATATAGTGGGCGTTTATCGTTGTTCATTGGGTGCCTTATGTAGGGTTGAAGGATGCGCACCAAATTTTAACGGGTTCACTATTTAGTTGTAAACATGCGTTGATGCACATCAATGTAATGTCGCAAAAAAATTCAGATACCGACGAAAATATCGGCAATATTGGTTGTTTAGAGATACCTAAAGCAGGATTTTTTTACTTGGGTATAATGTTTTGCATCATCAAATCAAATCCAATTTCTATGTTTCAACTACCTATCGACAGCCTGCAAGCCGAGTTTGACCATCATGTAAGCCTTAACCATCTTGTGGTGGAAGCCGAAACCGGGTCGGGTAAATCTACCCGCTTGCCCATGTGGGCGGCAAAGCACGGACGCGTTCTGGTTATTGAACCACGTCGAATTGCTTGTACCTCGCTGGCTGAATTTCTTGCGGAGCAATCTGGAGAGCCAATAGGTCGCAAAGTCGGTTACGCGATCAAGCTTCATGCCTACTTTGATGAAAAAACCGAAGTTGTATTTGTGACTCCGGGGGTTGCACTGCGTTGGTTTTCGGAAAACAAGCTAGCAGACTTTGATGTCGTGATAGTGGACGAATTTCACGAGCGACGCTGGGATATTGATCTATTAACCGCCATTTTGAAGCAAGAAAATCAACATCGATTGATCGTCACTTCCGCTACCTTAGAAGGCGAAAAGCTTGCTCGTTACCTGAATGCTAAGCGCCTGAGTTCGGAGGGACGTTGCTTTCCAGTCACGGTGACACATCGTTCTACAGACAGCCGCTATTTACCGAACAAAAAGGGATGTGAACAGGAGGTTGTCGGAGCGGTAAAAGAAGCACTGGAAGATGAAGATGGCGATATTCTTGTTTTCATGCCTGGACGCAAAGAGATCACCCAATGTGCTCAGATGCTACAAAGTTGTGGCGATGTCATGGTGGTTAAACTTCATGCCTCGGTCAGTGATGAAGAACGACATCGTGCGTTGACGGTACAAAAGCAACGGAAAGTCGTATTGGCAACCAATGTCGCAGAAACCTCTCTGACCATTCCTAATATCCGGGTGGTAATCGATAGCGGCTTAGAGCGCAGAACTGTACAACGAAATGGACGTACAGCACTGACGTTAACCAACATTTCTAAGGCCAGTGCCGCGCAGCGAATGGGGCGAGCAGGTCGCGTTACCGAAGGGGCTTGTATTCGTCTATATGGTGAGCACGCGCCTTTAGAATTAGTGACGCCTCCAGAATTACACAGAGAAGAGCTCGTCGAGCCCATGCTGGCAGCGGCTTGTTGTGGGTACCGTCTCTCAACACTCGATTTTCTCGACTCAATTCCAGAAAAGTCGCTAGAGGCATCTCATTCGACGTTGTTATCCATGGAAGCGATTGATGAGGATGGCAATGTCACGCAGCACGGGAGAAAAGTATATCCACTACCCATTGATGCACTGTTTGCCGATCTCGTTACCAGAATTCAAGCGAAGCCAGAGAAGGAAGCAATGATTGATTTGGCTGCCGCCTTATCTGTGCCTGCGCAGCTCTATCAGCGACAAAGTGGTGAAGTTGCTGAGCTTCTATCTCAAGAGGAGCCATGCGGATGTGATGCCTCTTTGTTGATCCGTTTGGTTCGGGGGGAGCGACTTCCGGGCATTGTCATTGATGCCAGCGCACTCGAAGAGGCACAAGGTTTAGCGAAACAAATGCGAGAAGTATTTGAATTACCGGAACTTGACGTTGCCTCTCGATATAAACGTGAAGCGCTCTTTTTCTCCATCGCCTCATTGCACCCTGAGCTTGTGTTTGTCCGACGAGCTCGTCGAAGAGATGCCCTAGGAAATGGCGTAGTCGAGATGCTGGTTGGGCGTAACAGCCGCTTTCCTGATAAAGAAGAAGCGGCCATCGTGCTAGATAGCCATAGCGTGCCAGGACGAGGCGTTAAGCAAACACTGAACCTCGCATCGGTTATGATGCCTATCCCGCTGACATTATTACGCGAACTTGAATTTGGGGAGTGGCAACAAGGTGAGACGAATTATGAAGAAGAGACGCCAAGAGCAACAATGCACCTGGTCTACGCCGGACGAACAATCTGTACTGAACATCAAGCGTTAAAAGGTGATGTTGCTGTTCAGTCTATTGTCGAAATGATAGAAGACGAGACACTGTTACCAGGTTTTGCTTCTCAAAGAAAACAGCAAATCCAACACTGGAAACTCTACAACGCATTGGGCCTTAATGTCGAAGGAGAAGAGGTTAACGACTTGGCCTCCTTGACATTTTCTAGCTGGTTAAAGGATCAGTTGGAAACATTAGGCGTTGAAAATGTCGATGATATGGCGTTATTTGAACCGGAAGACTTAACATTTAACGGTGTTCCAGAATGGGAATACGACGATTTCACGGAGCAGTACCCTTTAGAACTTTCGCTGCCAGAACTCCAACTGGATGTTGAGTATTACGCGTCTCGCAAGCTGGTACAGGTCGTTTATCGAGAGGGAAACCGTAAGGGGGACCCGAAGCGTTGGGAGCTGCCACGTTGGGCTGGTTGGAAGATACAGTATAAAAAGGCCAGTCGAGTGATTGATGTAAAGTAGGTCGGCGGATGACGTTGTGACAAGAATTGATATTTTCTTGGTGAATCTATAATGATTTCATATTGATAGCGTTACTTGCGTGTTGTTTTTAGTTTCTTAATTGAAATATTAATCAATTGAATGCTTATATATGGCGAAGCTGTACATCAGTTGTTACAAAGCTGGTTTTAATATTTCCTTTTGTATGTAAATTAGGGCATAAAAGACGAATGTTTTATATCCCATTGCTATATCAAAACAGTTGAACGATATTTGGTATATCTCATTTTCGAGTGTCGGGGGCATAGAATGGATCAACAAGGAAAGACGTGCATTGAATTCGACTACACTAGCTTTTTAGGAGCGACAGGTAGTAAAAAATGGACCTTTTTAGAGGCATTTGCCACCATCGCGCCTATTTTCGGTTTGATGTGGAAACAGAACATTGCGGAATTGAGCAAGCCTGAAGATCGGTTGTGGGATGCCGCATTAAAATCGATGTCTTCTCGTAAAAGTGATGAATCCAATTTGGTCCGCTTAACCCAGTTAGCTAAACATGAAGGGATCAATGAATTGCGAGTCGTTATGCCATATTCGCTCGATGTTCAGCAAATCGAGTACATAGAATCTCGCAGTCAGTTGAAAGTGGACACGTCAGAACAAGATGTTCTTAACATCAAGTTTTAGGCTGAGTATTTCCACTTCATCGATGTACTACTTAACAATAGTGCAATGAAAAGCGACCTCAAAGTAGGTCGCTTTTTTATTTTGAGGTTTTTGTCACAGGTCTTAGGAAGTGTGATGAATATAGAGTATTTGCACTTAAATTAACAAAAATGTAACGTTTGGAAATGCAATTGTCATAACTAGCTTCTAACTTTGTGTTTTTAGGACAAATTACCGACTAAGTGGTTGGTACTGTAAGTTCGAATTAACGTCCCTTATTGGCATACAAGGATGATTGAGTCACCACGTCATTTGGGCATAAAAACAAACACAATAAGAAAGGAAGTCAATATGTCTTTGTCTCGTCGAGACTTTATGAAAGCTGCCTCTTCAACGGCGATTGTTACCGGGCTGGTGGGCTGTGGTAGCGATGCTAGTGAATCTGTTGCGGTTACCTTTGAGCACGGAGTGGCGAGTGGAGATCCTACTCAAACACAAGTAATCATTTGGACTCGTGTTACGACCTCAGCAAGCTACGCAGATGTAAGCTGGCAAGTTTCATCTAACGAAAATTTTACTGATATCGTGCAAAGTGGCACTTTTGCCACAGACACGAGCCGAGATTTCACGGTAAAAGTCGATGTTCAAAATCTCAACGCAAATTCTCGCTACTACTATCGATTCATGGTTGGAGATGTCACTAGCGAAGTCGGGCAAACTCAAACATTACCAGAGGATGGTGTAGAAAAGGCATCCATGGCGGTTGTTTCTTGTGCAAACTATCCTGCTGGCTATTTCCATGTGTATCGAGAGATTTTAAATCAACATGAGCAAGACCCGTTTGATGTGGTGCTTCATCTCGGTGATTACATTTATGAGTATGGTGCTGGTGGCTACGCTAGTGAAGATGCTGAGGCACTAGGGCGAGAGCCAAGCAAAGGCACTGAATGCATTACCTTAGATGATTACCGAAAACGGTATGCGCAATATCGCCAAGATGCTGATCTGCAAGCGTTACATGCGAGCCTACCAATGATTGCAGTCTGGGATGACCATGAGCTTGCAAATGATAGTTGGAAAAATGGTGCGGAAAACCATCAAGAAGAGGAAGGCAGCTTTAATGATCGTCGTGCAGCTGCGGCTGCCGCGTGGACAGAATGGTTGCCCGTTCGTGAAAACACTTTCTCAAACATGCTGATTTACCGTCAGTTTTCGTTTGGAAGTTTAGTCAATTTGATGATGCTCGACACGCGACTTGTGGGGCGTGATAAACCGTTGGATTATTTCTCGCTCAGCTCACCAACGATGGAAGCTATTGGCGGTTTAGTTGCCCAGTCGCGCAGTCAAGACCGAGAGCTGTTAGGCGGTGACCAACTCGCTTGGCTGATGGATGCGTTCAGTACGCACGACGCAACTTGGAATGTGCTAGGGCAACAAGTGTTAATGTCTCGTATGGAGTTGCCAAGTTCGGTTATGACCGCGATGTTTCAATTGTTTACTGCCACTGAAGAACAAAAAACAGAGGCGTTATTAGCGGTAAACTCTGCGATTACGGGTTATCTCTCTGACCCAAGTTTAGATACCATTGCTTTGCCATATAACCTAGATGCATGGGATGGCTACTACGTTGAGCGAGAGAAAGTTTATCAACTGGTCAAAGCCAGCAGTGGTAACTTTGTCTGCTTGGCCGGAGATACGCACAACGCATGGGCAAGTGAGCTTAAAGACGTATCTAAGCATCCTATCGGGGTAGAGTTTGCGACTAGCTCTGTGAGTTCCCCTGGCTTAGAGGCCTACCTCGCGTTAGACCCTGTCGCGATCGCTCAAATGGAATACACGCTGCCGCACTTAGTGTCAGAATTACAGTGGGCAGACATCAAACAGCGTGGCTTTATGCGCGTTACTTTTACGCCCGACAAGGCAGAGTCGACCTGGTATTTCGTATCAACGATTAAAGACAAAACATATCAGGTGACGACCAAGTCAGCTTCCACAACCGATGGCACTACGTTAAATATCGGCTAAGGTGAGCCTAATACGAAAAAAGTCCGCAGGCTAGTGCGGACTTTTTATTGGAAAGCGTTTAGCAATCTAGCGACAGTGCTAGTCAATCAATCCGTATTCTTTGCTCAGAACCTCGATGATTTCCGCTTTCGGATTCTCACTCAAATGAATCGGCTTGCCTGTAATCTTCTCGGCAATACCAATGTAAGTGCTCGAAATCGCCATTAAAGATTCGACGGGCAAAGCATTATCACGAGCGAGAGCTTCGCGCTCAGGCATACGTTCTTTGTTTAGCAAGATATCTGGGTCAGGGAAGTGGTTAAGTAGGAACTGGCGGAAACCTTCTTTTGAGTTCTCTACGATGTGACCTGCTTGGTACTCTTTAGCATCCCATATACGAGACGAGTCTGGTGTACCCACTTCATCCATGTAAATCAGCTTTTCATTGCCAGCAGCATCATGAACATAACCAAATTCGAATTTGGTATCGACAAAGATTTGGTCGATTTCTTCTAACGCTTGGCTGATAACGTTAAAGCCTTCTTTCAGCAATTTTTCGTAGAGTGCGATATCGTCAGCGCTTGAGAAGTTAAATGCTTCGTAGTTGTCTACGATGTTTTGACGAGTAATATTCACGTCATCCGCTTCTGGCACACCGGGAATGCCTTTTAGAATGCCTTTTGTGGATGGGGTCATTAGCAACTCTGGCAGTGCTTTGTCTTTTTCTAACCCTTCAGGAAGTTGGATTCCACAAAACTCGCGCTCGCCATTTGCGTAAGCGCGCCACATCGAACCCGTGATGTATTTGCGGCAGATGGCTTCGATTTTTACCGGTTTGGCTTTTTGTACAATCCAAACAAAAGGGTGAGGAATGTCTAGAATATGGCTATCTGCTAAGCCATTTTCTTTGAACAGTTTGAACCAGTGATTAGAAATCGCATTAAGCGCAGCCCCTTTACCCGGGACACCATTAAGACCACCTTCAGCATGCCAAATACAATCGAACGCAGAGATTCGGTCGCTAATCACCATGATAGCCAAAGGCGCATCTGGCGCGACATTGTATCCTTTTTCTTTGATCAGTCGGGCGCTGTCTTCATCAGTTAACCAGTAAACTGAACGAACTTTTCCACTATGAACGGGTTTATGGGTGCGAATTGGCAGGTCGTCATTGACGGCAAGTACTTGATTAGCAAGGCTCATTGCGACATTCCTATCATCTTAATCAAACGTCAGAAAGAGAAGATATTCAGCAAAATGTGGGCGCTGAATAAATCGAATGTGGGCATCATACCAGAACTATTTTAACTCGCCAGAGAAAAAGCAAACGTTTGCCTTTTTTCTTTAATACAAAAAAAGCCCCCTTAAAAAGGAGGCGAGATGCAGGATGGATAACGTCGAACTTATTAGTGGTACTTATTAACTCTGCCTTCGACGAAAAAGACTTCACACTGATAGCGTTGCGCCATGTCGCGCAACATCGATTGATTCATAAGTGCAATTTTATTTGATGCGACAACAGCACTGGCATTACCTGATCGGATGGCTTTGATCACGATCTCGACTTCTGAAAGCTGTTGAGAGGGCTTCATTTGAATAACGTTTTTACAGCAAATATTAGAAGCAGTGAGTTGTTCAAAGTCTGGACGAGGGCAGTCTGCTGTAAACAAAATCCATTGTTTCTGCTGCGATAAAACAGCCAGCTTAGATAGAAGCCGATCCGAAACGGCCATGGGCTTAGTTGCTTGTGCCAATACGTTGTAGCGAGAGTATGTATGAGATTGACTTTGTAACTGCATCTTACTGTTCCTTTATACATGCTGTATGCCTATACAGTAGTTTGTTTTGGCGACCTGATCAACAAGTTTCTCAAAAGTTATTTGCGGTTTTTTGAGAAGGAAATAAAAGGATTTTATTTTAAGTAATTGAATTTATTTGTTTATTTTTCATTTCTGATATGTCTAACATCAATTTAAAAATGTGAGGTGAGTAGAAAGTTGGACGAGAGACATACAGGGGGTTACTACTGTATATACAGGTGTTGTTTCATGGACAGTGGTTTGTATACAGTAAGAGAGGGCTGATAACCGATGCGACGTGCTATGTAGGATAGGAGGGAATACGAGATAGAAATTGGAAATAGGCTTGGCCGATCAAAAAAGCGCCTTAAAAGGCGCCTTTGAAAATCAGTTCCATTGATTCCGTCTTGCTTAGCTCGCTCGTTGCAAGCGTTCGCGCATTTGCAATTCGCCTTGGTTAAATAGGCGCACGTCGATTTTTGCCATGTCGTAACAAGCTTTACATGAGTAATGGTGCTTGCCATCTAAATAATCGTGACGAGTTACAAGACTAGGTTTTTTACACCAATCACAGGTGCCTTCTTCAGTGAACATTGATTTTCTCCCCACCTAGATTAATTTGAGTCGTTAGGTGTTATTTTGCGCCGGGCATTATGGCATAAAAGCGCGACTTAAGTTAAATGTCTGTTAATTTCTTTGAGAGGGAGATCGATTGCGGTGTTTGATTATATGGGAATAAAAGCATGGTAGCCAAAGTATCCTGACCTATTTTTACTGTTTTGTAACATTTTGTGAGACGAGCTTAAAGGCATGATTGAGTCGCTTCATTTCTTCTTCACTGCCCCTTGTGTCAGGATGATAAAGCTTTGATAACTGTCTATAGCGTAGCTTGATTGCCTGTAAATCAGGGATGGTTTGTGGTGTGTAGCCAAACATAGCACACGCGACGCTTAGCTTATGGTTTTCTGCCTGAGTTTTGGATTTCTTAAATTCTCTGAATACTTTCTCTAACTGACGCTTCAGTTGCTTGTTCGTAAACTCTAGCTCTTTTATTTTTTCCGCCATTCGTTGATTTTGGCTTTCCTCTTTGGCTTCACGCGCTTTTCTATTCTGCTTGAGTTTTTTGATCACGAGGAAACTTAAGCCGCTGATGATGAGTATCGCCGCTAGCCAAATCAGCCATAGAAACGGCGAGTGTTCTACTTTGGGGTTTGCAACTGTGCTTTTCTCTTCCTGTGCTTGCTCAGCCTTTTTATCGAGCGACTTTATTTGCGAAACTTGTTTAGCTCGCAGTTGGTTGAAGCGCTGCTCTAACAGTTGATTATAAGCCTGTTCTGCTGCTGGATTATGCTGAGAAGCCATTTGATACAAAGCTTCAGTCAATTGAGATGCTGTGACCTTATCTTGATTGCGCTGAATAAAGTTAGCGAGAAGAAAGCCCCGATCGGTTGGGTCATTGAGTGCGATAGAGGTTAGCCAATATAACGCTTGTGTTTCATTTTTTTCGCCATTTATCCCTTTAGCAAAGTCGTTCGCGAGCTGTTTTTGCGCAGGGAGGTAACCTTGGTTGGCGGATTGCTCTAGCCAGTAGCGCGTTTCTGGTGAGGCTTCAGCTTCGTTTGATGCCAATAATTGTTGTGCGTACTCGTATTGTTCGATGGGGTCATTTGGAGCTTGAGAGGCAAGTGAGTAGCCAGAAAAGCTGAGGCTAAATAAGCAGAGTAGGGCAGACGTTTTGACAGACATTAATATGTCAGGCCTAACGATAATGGTTAGGCCTGCTCCGGTAATTTTTTATTATTACCGTTATGGTGCAACCAAATTACTTCAGTGGCAAGATCTGGATTTCAACACGACGGTTGCACGCACGACCTTCAGAAGTTTGGTTTGAGCAAATTGGGTTACGTTCGCCGTAGCCGCGTGCAATTGCACGACCAGGTGCAACGTTTTGAGATACTAGGAATTGACGTACGGACTCTGCACGGCGCTCTGACAACGTTTGGTTGTATGACTCACTGCCTGTGCTATCCGTGTAACCATCAATAACGAGACTGGTATCTGGGTACTCAACTAGGATGCGAGCAACACCGCGTAGAGTATTATGGATACTAGCATCAAGTTGGTAAGAGCTTGAAGAGAAGCCGATACCGTTTTCCATACGCAGTAAAAGCTGATTTTCACCAACACGCTGAACTTGTACGCCAGAGTTTAGCAAAGCGCGACGTAATTCCGCTTCTTGTTGGTCAAAGTAGTAACCAACGCCAGCGCCAGTCGCCCCGCCTGCGGCTGCACCAATGAGTGCATGCTGACGACGTTCTTTAGCATCATCACCCGTTGCTAGGCCGATTGCTGCGCCAGCGATCGCACCAATAAGCGCTCCTTGCGTGGTGGAGTTAGTTTCGTATTCACCCGTTGTTGCATTTTGGCGTTGAGTGGCTTGACAGCCAGTAAGAGCTAGCACTAGAGCTAGTGCAATAGGCATCTTTTTCAAGGGAAAATCTCCGTATAAAACTGAGGCGAAACCATGCCTCATAATGGGATGCGAATTATGAATAAACAAGCATTAATATTTGTTATGAGAAAGTAAGATTGATAAGAGTTTCTGTAAGAAAATTCCTACCAATACTGCCAAAGCTCTCAAAGTAAGCCCCATCGACATCGAAGTCATTGCTGCTTATGTGAATCCTTTACTATTCTGGCTATTTCGATGAATCGCCCAACATTTTGCGTGCTTGTTCGCCGCCCACTCCACGGTTAACTGAAACCTTTCTACCTTTCTTTAAGCCCACTTCGTAGTCTTCAGTTAGGTTTTTCATTGCTTCTTTCAATTGCTTCTTGAACGTTTCGCGGTCAATGTTTTGGAATTCTTTATCAATATAGTCATTAATTTTATTGGCCGACTCTTCATCTGGAGAAATAATTGGCAATTTTTCAATCGCGCCTTCCACCCAGCCAGATACAAATGAGTTCACACGGCGAGTCACTTCCTGAGAAGAGGTGCCGGTGCCAGCAAAGCTGTTTCGGAATTGTCCGGTACTTTCGTTCATCTCGCGATAAACAATATCGAAAGCAAATGCAGCAAAAATAGCGCGATCTGCTTCACCGATAAATTCGACACGTTTGAGCCCTTTGTGATTCAACAATACTGCTTCGACACCGAATTTTGTGTTAATGCCGCGAATCACTCGCAATATGGTAGAACTGATGTTCGCTGGTAGCAGATGAGAAGATTGTGTTTTTCCCATTCTGATGAACTCAATATCGTCTTTATCGAGACCATATTTAAGCATGAGGCGATGTGCCATTTTGATAGCATTGGCAGCCTCATTAACATTAGCGGAATTGCCCAGTTCTAAGCACTTGGCGATTTTTTTCAGAGCTTTTTGTTTATCCATCGACAACCAGTAACGAAAGCAGAAAATTTATGAAGTCAGACATATTACCTTTTTTGACATAAAAACGAAATACAAGGTGGGACTGAAGATAATTTCAGCACATAAAAAGAAGCCTCGCATTAAGCGAGGCTGGCGTTTTAGTTCGTCGTAATCAGTATGAAGTCGTACTTGTGTCTAAGAAGCCATTCTTCATTAAGATTCGTTAGAATTACAACCCGAGCTGGTTGAGCAAGTCATCGGCATCATCGTTTGATCCCGACGATTTAGATTCTTTCTCAGCCAACTGTTTACGTGTGGCCTCTAAAATGTCGTCTGGGTTTTCGTCTTCAGCAACTTCAAACTCTTCCAGTTGGATGAACTCAGTTTTATCCATTGCTAGTTCGAGATAGAAAATATTGTTGTTTTCGGTGGAGAACGTCACTCTGCGCGCTTGAGGGCGGTCAAGGTTGGTATCAACTTGTAAGATAACTTGCTTATTCAGCGCCAGCATTTTTGGTTGGTTTTGTGTGATGTTCGTTTGCAGGTCTTTACGAATTTTATTAGTGAAGTCTCCGACCAGTTGATTCATGAGTTCACCCAGAACATCGCCTACCTCGTCAGAAGTATGAGATATTGCCAGTTCTTCTTCTGGCATGCCCATATTACGCATGTAGTTGGTGTAGATCTCCAGTGCGGCTTTTGCCGTAAAATTAATCACAACTAGCCCGGTAAATCCGCCATCAAACAGAACAAAACAGCCAAAATCTGGTTTGAGGCTAGTCTTGTGGATTTTTTGCACCATTGCTGAATAATTTACTTGAGAAGATGTCGCCGAAGTAAGTACGCCAGAAACAGACTGGCAAAGTTTGAGAAGGATATCTTCAGTGGTCACAATTTTATTTTTTTTCATTCTGAAAACTCATCTAGAAACGCGATTCGTTCCCCAATGTAAGGCATCAAGCGTGAAAAAATAAAGCATAAGTTTAATTATTGTATCGAGATTCTGATTTGCTCGTCTTTTTAAATGTTGTAAAGTGACGAAATTCAAAGAATATTACTTCACTAACTCTTTTGTGGTGTTTTTTTTCGCTTAGCGCCAATTTGTATGAGAAGTGAGCAAATAATTACACAACCCGCAGCTGATCGGATCAGCGTCGTAGGGGCAGGAAGCAAATGTTACCAAGATTACACTCGCAAACTGATGTCGATCCTCTTGTTCTTAGTTTTCTGAAAGAGCTTGAGCACGCCGGATTCACTGGTGATATCGAAAGCCAATATTCAAGCCGACTAGCGGTTGCCACTGACAACAGTGTTTACCAGCAACTTCCTCAGTCTGTCGTTCATCCCAAAACGACAGAAGATGTTTCTCTCCTCGGGAAACTGAGCAATAAAGAAAAGTACGAACGAATTACCTTTTCACCTCGTGGTGGTGGCACAGGGACCAATGGTCAGTCGCTAACCAAAGGTATTGTGGTGGATATGTCTCGCCACATGAACAAAGTGCTTGAGATTAATGAGAAAGAAGGCTGGGTTCGTGTACAAACTGGTGTAGTGAAAGACCAGTTAAATGACGCTGTTCGCCCTTATGGCTACTTCTTCTCTCCAGACTTATCTACCAGTAACCGTGCAACGATTGGCGGCATGGTCAACACCGATGCTTCTGGTCAAGGTTCTCTGAAATACGGAAAAACATCCGATCATGTTTTGTCGCTACAAGCGGTGTTTGCTGATGGCTCAGTTTTAGAATCAGACCTGTCCAACGGCTACCCAAAAGAAGATGAGTTTGCTGCCAAGGCGCTACGTGTAACGGAATCCGTATGTCGTGAAAAACGCCAGCAGATCGTAGATAAGTTTCCTCCTCTTAACCGCTTTTTAACGGGCTACGATTTAAAAAATGCCTTGAATGAAGACGGTGACCGTTTCGATATCACACGAGTACTGTGCGGCGCTGAAGGTTCATTGGCATTTATTACCGAAGCAAAGCTTAACCTGACGCCAATTCCGAAAGCGCGTACGTTGGTTAACGTTAAATACAACAGCTTTGACTCTGCGCTGCGTAATGCACCGTTGATGGTCGAAGCGAAAGCGCTATCTGTAGAAACCGTTGACTCGAAAGTGCTTAATCTCGCGAAGCAAGATATCGTTTGGCACACCGTGAGCGATTTACTTACCGATGTTCCAAATAAAGAGATGCTTGGCATCAATATGGTGGAATACGCAGGTCAGGACGAAGAGGAAGTTGCTGCTCAGGTTGCAGCGTTGACCGCCAAGCTCGATACCATGTTGGAAACAGAAGAAGCGGGCATTATCGGCTACCAAGTTTGTAACGATGTAGCGAGCATTGGGCGTATTTACAACATGCGTAAAAAAGCGGTGGGTTTGTTAGGCGCAGCAAAAGGTCGTGCTAAACCGGTCGCATTCGCTGAAGATACTTGTGTGCCACCAGAAAACCTGGCGGACTTCATTGTGGAGTTTCGAGAACTGTTAGACAGCAAGTCTCTGAATTACGGCATGTTTGGTCACGTCGATGCTGGGGTGCTTCACGTACGTCCTGCGTTGGATTTGTGTGACCCGCACCAAGAAGCATTGATGCACGAAGTTTCTGATGAAGTGGTCAAGCTGGTGGCGAAATACGGCGGTTTGATGTGGGGTGAACACGGCAAAGGTTTCCGTTCAGAATATGGCCCTGAGTTTTTCGGCGACGAGTTGTTTACTGAACTGAGACGTGTGAAAGCGGCATTCGATCCACACAACAAAATGAACCCGGGCAAAATCTGTACACCGCTGGATAGTGATGCAGAGCTTGTCAAAGTTACCGATACCAAACGTGGTTACTATGACCGTCAGATTGACGTTCAAGTACGTGACAGCTTTAAACAAGCGATGGAATGTAACGGTAACGGTTTGTGTTTTAACTACGATACCAGCTCGCCAATGTGTCCATCGATGAAAGTAACAGCCGATCGTCGTCATTCACCAAAAGGTCGTGCGGGTTTGGTTCGCGAGTGGTTGCGTCAGCTTACTGAGCAAGGCATTGATATTCTTGACTTAGAAAAGCAAACACTAGAAAACAAAACATCAATCAAAACCATGATTGACCGCGTACGTCATTCTATCAATCGTCGTCACGAGTATGACTTCTCTCACGAAGTGTATGAAGCGATGAATGGTTGTTTGGCGTGTAAAGCGTGTGCGAGTCAGTGTCCGATTAAAGTCGATGTTCCGAGCTTTCGCTCACGCTTTTTAAACATCTATCACTCTCGTTATCAACGTCCTGCAAAAGACTATCTGGTTGCCAACATTGAGACTATGCTGCCGATGATGGCAAAAGCGCCAGGTGTCGTAAATGGTGTTTTGAAGCAGTCGTGGGTGAAAAGTTTAACGGCATCTACGGTCGGGTATGTCGATGCGCCGTTGTTATCAGTACCCACCTTGAAACAACGAGTAGAGTCGCTGACAACGCCTTATGATCTGCAAGCGCTCAGTGGTTTGTCTTCGTCTGAAAAGAGCAAGCATGTTTTAATTGTTCAAGACCCATTCACTAGCTACTACGACGCTGATGTCGTTGAAGACTTCGTTAAGTTATTGAAAAAGCTGGGTATGCATCCGGTACTTCTGCCGTTTAAGCCGAATGGTAAAGCACAACACATTAAAGGGTTTTTACGTCAGTTTAAGGGCACAGCAGCCGACACAGCGAAGTTCTTGGCGATGGTAGCGGATTTGGATATCCCATTAGTTGGTGTCGACCCTGCATTGGTGCTGTGTTATCGAGATGAATACGCTGAAGTGCTTGGCAGTAAGCGAGGTGATTTCGATGTACTGACGGCCCACGAATGGCTTTACCCAAGATTAGAAGCGTTTGAAAGCGGAGAGCATAAGGCGCAGGAACCTTGGTATCTGTTTGCGCACTGTACTGAGAAAACCAAAATGCCAAATGCGGAAAAAGAGTGGGGCGCTATTTTTGCTCACTTTGGTGCAGTTTTGAATACGGTACCTGTTGGTTGTTGTGGTATGGCGGGTACGTTTGGTCATGAGGTTGATAAGTTGTCGATGTCGAAAGACATTTACAATTTAAGCTGGAAGCCGAGCTTAGATAAGTTGGATAACGAGAGATGTTTGATTACAGGCTATTCTTGCCGCAGCCAAGTTAAACGCTTTGAAGGAACGAAGCCCAAGCATCCCGTTCAGGCATTGTTAACTTTGTTGTAATCGGACTAGATCAAGCCTAGTTTTACTGGGCTTTTTAGAAACCGTATTTAGACCCTTTCAAAGGATATGAATCTTGAGAAAACTTGAACTCAAAGTCCCACCTGTTGTGGTGTTTTTGCTAGTCATACTTTTGATGTACGGACTTAAAGTTTTGACGCCGAGCATGAACATTCGAGTACCCTTTGTTGAATTTGTAGTAGGTGTATTAACTTTGTTGTCTGGCTACATGGGCATTGCTGGCGTGTATGAATTTCGCAAAGTAAAAACCACAGTGAACCCAGTAAAACCTGAAGCGGCATCTTCTGTTGTAAGAACTGGTGTGTTTGCCTTTTCACGCAACCCTATGTACACGGCATTACTGCTCCTAATCATAGCAACTGGTTTGTGGTGGCAGCACTTGAGTGTGGTGCTTTGTGGCGTGATATTTGTCAGTTATATGAATCGGTTTCAAATCAAGCCTGAGGAACGCGTTCTAGAGCGATTGTTTGGTGAGGAGTATGTGGATTATAAAAATCATGTTCGTCGTTGGCTCTAAGCATTGCGTTTAGTTTTGTTTGGATGAGACATAAAAAGAAAGCCCAACGGTCGACGTTGGGCTTTCTTTTAGTAAACACGTTTTTTGTGCGCTTCTGATAGGGCAGTCGACTAGGCTGCCTTAACGAACTTTGCTAGGAATGCATCCTTACGTCCATTAAAGCGGCGTACAAGGTCATCAACCGCTTCTTGGTCATATGGCTTCAAGCCACTTGCAACCATGCGCTTAATACCTTTACCAACGACTTCACCGTCTTCTTTAAACGCAAAGTTTAAGGTGACTACACCTCGTTTTCCTTCTACGTCGAATGTTGCGCCAGTGAAATCCACCTCTGGATGCGTAAGGTCTAAGCGTGAAAATTCGACTTCCATGCTTTCATAAATAACTAATGGACGCTGGCAGTTGATCATCATTTGCTTCTCTTCCATAAGAGGAACCATGATGTGAGGGAAGTTCATACCAGAAAATTGCACGTAATTTGTCACTACATGCTCAATAAATGCCGGATCGTGGTTAGTTTCACCTTCACGGGACATGTGTAAGTATTCTTTACCTGCCTCGTCAACAACAGCGCTTTCTTTGTCACACTTATTTTCAATATGAAGTGCTACACCATCGTTTACCATGCCAGAGAAGTTAAAACGCATCTTTTGGCTAACGCCTTCTTTACTAAGAAGCACAGCGAAAAGTAAATCCCCAGGGACACAAAAGCGTTTGTTGTCTTCATCATGAATTGGGTTGTAGTCACCTGCGACACGTTTTGCAAAGTGGCTTGCTTGTTCGCGAGTGAACTGAAACTGGTGATTAGTGTTTGAAAAATAAGGTGTTAGAAACATAATTTTTACGTAGTAACCAAAACTGTGTGGGATTATATGCGAATATCTGCGTAGCAATGGTCCATCCAGTGAAAACTTCACCGTATCCTAACAATAAGACACTATTTCGGCGGATAAACCGTTAAAAACGCATACTTTAGCAACGCTTTTATTTGTGAAAACAATAAACAACGACCTTTTCGCTCGCCTATCTTTTAAAGTATAGCCATCAAAGTAGACAGGCGTTCATAAATAGTGCCATCAATATGTTTAATCGTATATAAAAAGGCTCCACGCAGAACGTAGAGCCTTCAAGTCATTATCTGTTTATTCGATGAAATGCCAGTTATGCTTGGTTATTGAACACTTGGTAACAAGCTCTCTGGCATGAGCGTGTTGTGAATAGCCAGCTTAAGCAGAGTATTTGCCTGTTCAATGTCTGGAGCAAAGTAGCGATCTTTATCGTAGAACGATACTTTTTCACGCAACATTTGTTTCGCAATCTCAATACGCTCAGAGGACTTGTTTGGCGCTCTAAAGTCTAGGCCTTGTGCTGCTGAGAGGTATTCGACAGCCAGAATACCGCGAGTGTTTTCGCCCATTTCTTTCAATCTGCGAGCCGCGAATGTTGCCATTGACACGTGATCTTCTTGGTTTGCAGATGTTGGCAAGCTGTCTACTGACGCTGGGTGAGCGAGCGTTTTGTTTTCACTTGCTAACGCAGCAGAGGTCACCTGAGCGATCATGAAACCAGAGTTCACACCACCATTGTCGACTAAGAACGGTGGCAGTTTTGATAGCGCGCTATCGATAAGTAATGCCATACGACGTTCAGACAAGCTGCCGATCTCGGCAATCGCAAGTGCTAGGTTGTCGGCTGCCATTGCAACAGGCTCCGCGTGGAAGTTACCGCCAGAGATGATGTCACCATCTTCAGCAAACACCAACGGATTATCTGATACGGAGTTCGCTTCTACTTGTAATACTTCCGCCGCATTGCGGATTTGCTGTAAACACGCGCCCATCACTTGAGGCTGACAGCGCAAAGAATACGGGTCTTGCACTTTTTCACAGTTAGTGTGCGAGTCACCTATTTCACTCGATGTGTCTAACAAATGACGGTATGCGAGTGCTGCGTCCATTTGGCTGCGATGACCACGTACACGGTGAATGCGCGGATCGAATGGACGTCGGCTGCCGAGAGCGGCTTCAACAGACATTGCACCACAAACGGTTGCTGACGCGAAAAGGTCTTCCGCGATAAACAGGCCTTCCAATGCGAACGCTGTTGATGCCTGAGTCCCATTTAGTAGCGCCAAGCCTTCTTTTGGCGCCAGAGTGATAGGCTCTAGACCTGCAATTTTTAATGCTTCTTGCCCGGAAATAATATTACCGTTGTGGCGAGCTTGTCCTTCTCCCAGTAATACTGTGCTCATATGGGCTAGAGGAGCTAAGTCACCTGATGCGCCAACAGAGCCCTTTTTTGGTACGCAAGGGTAAACTTGTGCGTTGACTAGGTCGGTCAGCATATTAATGACTTTTAGGCGAATCCCAGAAAAGCCACGAGACAGACTATTGATTTTTAATACCATCATCAGACGAACCGTTTCATCTGACATAAACTCACCGATACCTGCCGCATGAGAAAGAACGATACTGCGTTGAAGTGTTTCTAAATCTTCTGGTGCTATTCGTGTGTTAGCCAATAGCCCAAAACCAGTGTTAATTCCGTAAACCGTTCTATCTTCCGCGATGACTCGGTCTACGACTTGCGTGCTTTCTTCAATGGCCGGAATGGCTTCAGGATCCAAAGTAAGGTTGACTGGTGAACGGCTCACTTGGCGTAGTTCGTTTAAGCTAATATGACCCGGCTTTAGCGTTAAATTTAACATCTCTTTCATCCTTACTTGAGCTTCTTCAGTTCTTCGTTGAGCATTGGCAAATCTAGCCCTTGCTCTGCTGCACATTGTTTAGCGATATCGTATCCCGCATCAGCATGACGCATCACGCCTGTTGCTGGGTCGTTATGCAGCACGCGGGCAATACGTTGTGAGGCATCTTCACTGCCGTCACAGCAGATAACCATACCTGAGTGTTGCGAGAAACCCATACCTACGCCACCACCGTGGTGTAGTGAAACCCAAGTTGCGCCGCCCGCCGTGTTGAGTAGCGCGTTTAATAATGGCCAGTCTGATACTGCGTCAGAACCGTCCATCATACCTTCGGTTTCACGGTTCGGGCTTGCTACAGAGCCAGAGTCTAAGTGGTCTCGACCAATGACAACGGGCGCCTTAAGTTCGCCATTTTTCACCATTTCGTTGAATGCTTGACCAAGACGCTCACGATCTTTAAGACCAACCCAGCAAATACGCGCAGGTAAACCTTGGAACTGGATGCGTTCGCGAGCCATATCTAGCCAGTTATGTAAGTGCGGATTATCTGGAATTAGCTCTTTTACTTTTTGGTCGGTTTTATAAATGTCCTCAGGATCGCCAGAGAGAGCAGCCCAACGGAAAGGACCGATACCTTCACAGAATAGAGGACGAATGTAGGCTGGAACGAAGCCAGGGAAATCGAATGCGTTTTCTACGCCTTCTTCCAAGGCCATCTGGCGGATGTTGTTACCGTAGTCGAGTGTTGCGGCGCCGCGATTTTGCAGCTCTAACATCGCTTGAACTTGCACAGCCATGGATTTTTTCGCTGCTTTTACGACCATTGCTTCATCTTGCAAACGCATTTCTGCTGCGTGAGACATGCTCCAGCCTTGTGGTAAATAGCCATTGAGCGGGTCGTGTGCAGACGTTTGGTCTGTTACTACATCAGGCGTGATATTACGTTCTACCAGCTCAGAGAAAACGTCTGCTGCATTACCTAGTAGACCAACCGATACTGGTGTGTCTGACTCTTTAATGATAGCTAGCGCTTCATCTAAAGAAGTCGCTTTCTTATCGACATAGCCTGTACGTAGGCGGTAATCGATACGTGATTCATCACACTCTACTGCAATCATGGAGAAGCCCGCCATTGTACCAGCGAGAGGTTGAGCACCACCCATGCCACCAAGACCACCCGTTAGAATCCAACGGCCATTTGCATCACCGTCAAAGTGTTTTTTTGCAACAGATACGAACGTTTCGTATGTGCCTTGTACGATACCTTGCGAGCCAATGTATATCCAGCTGCCAGCGGTCATTTGGCCGTACATCATCAAGCCTTGTTTATCGAGCTCGTTGAAGTGTTCCCAGTTTGCCCAATGCGGAACAAGGTTTGAGTTTGCGATAAGCACGCGTGGGGCATTTTTATGAGTAGGGAAAACACCAACAGGCTTGCCTGATTGAACTAAAAGCGTTTGGTCATCTTCGAGTCTTTCAAGTACTTCAACAATCTTGTCGTAACATTCCCAGTTTCGCGCTGCTCGGCCAATGCCGCCATATACAACCAGTGAATGTGGATGTTCTGCAACATCAGGATCAAGGTTGTTCATCAGCATACGAAGAGGGGCTTCGGTTAGCCAAGATTTTGCGCGCAGTTTATCTCCGTGAGGTGCACGAATTGTTCTGCTTGTATCAAGTCGTGGATCTTGTCCCTGGCGCTGTGTCATTTCAGACTCCTTTAGTTTCTCGTGATGACCAAGTACTTGCTTGGTCGTAATAATCAGTGGCATCTGGGATGCATTATGGTTTGTGCTGTTTTTCCGCCATTGCGTTGGCGATATCCCAACACAAACGGGCAGCTAATCGTGCTGTTTGACTATCGACGTCATAATTTGGGTTGTATTCGGCGATATCAGCCAGCATTAACTTATTTTTGTAATGAAGAATTCGATCTAAAAAGGGGGCAATTGTGTCGTAACTCACTCCCCGAGCTGCTGGTGCGCTGACTCCAGGTGCGGTTGCAGCAGGGAATACATCCAGATCAATAGTCAAATAGAGGTAGTCACAGTCGTCAATAAAATGCTGAAGCTGAGTTAAGTGATAACTGTGGTTTAAGTAGCAGAGCTGATTGTCCTCTACATACCAAACATTTAACGCATCTGCTTTTTCAAATAGCGCTTTAGTGTTGCTACTGCGGCTTACACCAATACAAGCGTAATGAAAGTCCCAATCGTTACGTTGACAAAAATGGTGAATTTGGTTGAAGGGTGTACCAGAGCTCGGTCTTATGTCGGCGAGGTTACTCTCGAATGCGCGCAAATCGAAATGCGCATCGAAATTGATAATGCCGATTTTAGGCTTCTTCTCTGGATGGTGCGCTTTAAAATATTCCGCTAAGCCGGAAAACGAGGCCCACGCAATCTCATGCCCACCACCCAGCACGATGACTGGCGTATGGGGCAGTGCGCTTGAAATGGTTGCTGCACATAGAGCTTGGCTCTCTTCCAGTAAGTCGTCTTCACACACCACAGTACCTAAGTCATATAGTGGGGCGTCTTGGTGCCATGCTAAATTAGCGAGTGCTCGTCGGATTAAGTCTGGCGCTTTTTTCGCGCCAATGCGTCCTTTGTTTCTCGCAACGCCAGCGTCGGTAGCAAAACCGAGTAATGAGACGCCATGCGCAACGGCACTCAACTCATCTGCTTTTTGGCGTTGAACAACGTGATGAATTCGCTGACCAAGCTTGCCGTCCTCGGCATCATGACGGCCTTGCCAATGAAATAGGGGAGAGTGTAGGTCGAATTGAGACATATTATTGGCCTCCGTGTGAAATGTATTCACCATTTACTATACGACCTACCAGACGTTTTGCTCCGACTTGATAGCTTAAATCCGCAGGGCTTTCGATATCCCATATAGAGAAGTCCGCATCAAACCCTACTTTGATTTCGCCACGTGAGTTTTGATAACCCAGAGCTTTGGCTGCATGTTGCGTTACACCACGCAGTGCTTCTTGCGGTGTAAGGCGAAATAGCGTGCACGCCATATTCAGCATGAGTGTGAGATCAGAAAATGGTGATGTACCTGGGTTGACGTCCGTAGCAATTGCCATCGGCACGTTATGCTCTCTCAACAACTCAATCGGTGGTAACTGAGTTTCTCTTAGAAAATAAAAAGCGCCAGGCAATAGAGTGGCGACAGTGTTTGATCGAGCAAGTGCTTTAACACCTTGCTCATCTAAAAACTCGATGTGATCCGCTGACAGACCGTTGTATTGCGCAGTGAGGGCTGTACCACCGAGATTAGAAAGCTGCTCAGTATGCCCTTTAACCTTTAAGCCGTGACGTTTTGCAGCTACAAACACTTTTTCTGTTTGTTCAAGATTGAAACCAATCGATTCACAAAAAACATCGACACTCGTAGCTAATTCTTCCTTTGCGACAACAGGGATTATGTCCTGACAAATGTGCTCAATATAATCATCTGCACGACCTTGAAACTCTGGCGGAATGGCGTGAGCGGCGAGAAGTGTAGTCGTGATTTTAACTTTGCGCTCTTGTTCAAGCATTTTGGCTGCACGGAGCATTTTTACTTCATCATTCAGTGTCAATCCGTAGCCTGATTTCACTTCGACAGAAGTGACGCCGCTCGCGAGTAGCCCGTCTAAACGTGGCAACGCTAACTCAACTAATTGCGCTTCGGTTGCTGAACGCGTCGCATGCACCGTTGAAAGTATCCCACCGCCTTGTTTGGAAATTTCTTGATATGGCACGCCGTTTAAGCGCATTTCAAATTCGTTGGCACGATTGCCCGCGTAAATAAGATGAGTGTGGCAGTCGATCAAACCTGGCAGAATTAACTTGCCTTGAAGGTCGATACTCTGAGGGTAATGTTGGGCAGACAGCAGAGACTCGGTTTGCGGTGCGTCTTCACCAATGGCACAAGTACTGATCGCAACGATTTTTCCAGATTGAATACCAATGCGCGCTGGAGGCGTTGGAGGCGTTGGAAGGTATCCGCATTCTCCCGATTGCATGGTAACTAGACGTGCGTTTTCAATCAGCAAATCCATGTTTGTGTCCCTGTGTTTATTTGTATCATTAAATGTATATACAAATAAATAGAGCAAAATAAGAACACTGACAAGATTGATGTTGCTAAAATGTGATCAAAACGTAGATCTAGAGGACAAATCTTGTCCTTAAATGAGCACTTTTGAGCTCAGCTTATATTTGTTACCAGGGTGATAAAGTAGGGCGGTACTGACTAACTTATCTTGGCTCCACGTTCTGCGATTCAAGAGAAGGCAAGGTTCATTGGCTTGCATTTTTAAGTCTTGCTTAATACGGCTTTCAGGCACAATTGCCTCTACAGTATGTTCTATCGCGCTGAGTGGGCAATTATCTGACAGGTATTGATTTGGAGTGATTTGTGTGAAGTCTTGATTTAAATAACTCGGGGCATATTGGCTATTCACCCAGCGGAGCTCCAATTGAATCGGCGTTTGGTCTTCATAGTGAATAATTTCACTGTAAAACACTGTCGTGCCTAACATAACGCCGAGTTTTGTCGCAATGTTGTCATCTGCTTTTATAGCAATCTGTTTGAGCACTTTACTGCCATACTTTCGCCCTCTATCGCTGACTTCTTCGGCAATGTTTCGAATGTCTAGCAGGGGAGATTCTGACTTTTCACCAGGATCACACACGAACGTGCCTAAGCGTGGGCGACGTTGTAATCGGCCCTCATTAACTAAATCCCGAATTGCTTTGTTCACTGTCATTCTACTGACACCAAATTGCTCGGTAAGCTCAATCTCGGTGGCGATGCGATGACCAACTACCCACTCTCCAGCCTCAATTTTATCCAGGATAAATTGTTTAATTTGAATGTAGAGTGGTGCAGACATAATCATTTTCCTTTATTTGACTATACAAATACTGCTTAATTTAGGTACAAATTGCAAACATTTCTCGACGAATGTACCGCTTAGTGACCGAACAATCCTATTGCAGGGCTGAATGACTCTTGCTGTTGAGCATTATTTGGCTTGATGATTGAATTCAAGCATTTTCTTGTGGTCTATTGCTTGCACAGCAGAAAACAATTGTGTAAACAAACGATTATTAGAAGAAAAGTCGCTAAAAAAGGAAAAATATGTTTAAAAAATTGAAAGCATCACTGGGGATCGGCTCTGCAAAAGTAGATACCATTTTGGACGAAATGAGCGTGTTTCAAGGAGCGCCGCTGAAAGGGCAGGTTCATATCAAAGGCGGAGACGTCGAACAACAAATTGATGCTATTACGATTAAATTGAACACGGAAATGAAAGTCGAAGTGGGTGATAGCGTAAGTTACCAAACCTTCACTATTGATCAATTGAAAGCAGTTGACCCTTTTGTGATTCAACCTAATGAAGAAAAGCAGGTTCCGTTTGAGCTAAAACTGCATGACGAAACACCAATTACTGCGGTTAGCGCACTTAAGAATCAATGTCATGTTTGGGTCGAGACGACGTTAGATATTGATTTTGCAATTGATCCGCGTGACCGTGACTATATTGAAGTGAAACCACTACCAGTAGCATCTCGGGTTATTCAAGCGATCGAGCAAGCTGGCTTCACTATGGTTAAAGCCGATGTTGAAAAAGGCTTTTTGCGCGGTGGCTCGTTTGCCTCTCGCTCTGGTATTTATCAAGAGCTAGAGTTCCGTAACAGCGGCTTTATCTCATCAAAAGAAATTGAGCTCTCTTTTATTCTGGAAGGGCAGGTCATGCATTGTTTGGCAGAGATTGACCGTTCGCTCAGCTTGGCTGGTGACCAATATCGCTCGTTTACGTTGCCGATCAATGCAACCGATGCTCAAGTCGCAGCCGCAGTTGCACCAACGCTAAATCTATAGCTCTCATCACCTTGATGAAAATATGTACCGATATCCTATTGTGAAAGCGATATCGGTACTGTTATCCATGTTTCTTGCGTTCTCTACGGCTAAAAACTCAAGCGCTGAATTTTCCATTAGATATCGATAGCCCAATACCAGTTCATTAGAGGCATCAGCAAACTCTGTGGGTCCTTCTGTTGACCCTTGATACCAATGATATTCCAACATCAGGTGATGGTTATCTTCTAAGGCATAACGGTACCCACCCGCAATGGCAATCGTATTATGTCGATAGGGCAGATCGAGCAAGGCACGGTCATCCGAGCGAAAAGTCATGCCAATCATCGAATAAAATGCATGAGCATCACTTAAGTAGCTGTAGTTTAATTGGAAGCCTTGCTCGAAACTGCTACCTTGAAAAGTGCCGTGAGCCACATCGTTAAAATACAAACTGCCGCCAATCGATAGGCCGTGATGTTCATTTTGGAACACTTGATACTGTAAGTAAGTAGATAGGTTATTGGCCAGTGTTTGTCCTTCGAAATCATCTTCAAGCACATCATATTGCGGCATTGAAATGTAAAAACGATCTCTGTCTACTTTATCCCGCCCATTTTGTCCGATACCGAAAAGTTTATGGAAGCTTTTCGTCAGTCCATCTAAATGGTTGTCAGCGGCAAAGACCCATCGATAGTTGAGCTCCAACTGCCAACGGTTGCTGACTTGCCATTTGCTGCCTAATTCGATTTGATTGTGGTAATAATCCAGTGCGTATTCATCAGTATGAGCCCAAACACTTGCCACGGTTCCTGAACCATAGGCTTCGACAAAACCATAGGGCAGACTATGTCCTGAACGCAGTATGTTGGTGTGACTAACCACTTGCATTGGGGATTGTGCGTAAGAACGCAGCGGGCCATATAAGTCATTTGATGCGAAGGCTTGCAAAGAACATATCGAGGTGCTTAGAAGCACCATAAAGCGCGATTTGAAATAGACCATGATGAATACCTACATACAAACTACTCTATAAAACAACTATATACCTAAATCGCACGTTGAGCTCTCGCCCAACGTGTTAGGCTTTGTATCGGTTCACACGTAATAGGGGATATTGTAATTTGTTGTGTAAGTTCATTGAGGGGCAATTCCATTCATCAGCTATGCGGTCTCTTAAAAAAGCATGATCAGATTGTCGTGACGGGTCTGCGGTTAAGTTCTTATGGCAAAACAAAATCGCGCTTTGCATTCTAAATGTGAGCTAGGTACAATCCCATTTTCGATAACGGTCCGGTATTCGTGTTACCGAGAGGCCTTTATTGACTCTCAACTATTTTCAACAAATAGCTTCTAATTTGAATAACATGTGTTGCTTGGTGTGCAACACCACTGTAAAGGACATAGCATGCCTATTATTACTCTTCCTGACGGCAGTCAGCGTCAATTTGACAACCCAGTTTCTACTATGGAAGTTGCGCAATCGATCGGTCCTGGTCTTGCAAAAGCAACTATCGCTGGTCGTGTAAACGGTAACCGCGTTGATGCGTGTGATCTAATTGAAGAAGACGCAAGCCTTGAAATCATCACAGTTAAAGATGAAGTAGACGGTCTAGAAATCGTTCGTCACTCTTGTGCTCACCTTCTTGGTCACGCTCTTAAGCAGCTTTACCCTCAAGCTAAAATGGCGATCGGTCCAACCATCGACAATGGCTTCTACTACGATATCGACTTAGACGAATCTCTAACGCAAGAAGATCTTGAAAAGATTGAAAAGCGTATGAAAGAGCTAGCGAAAACCAAGTACGAAGTGGTTAAGAAAAAAGTAAGCTGGCAGGAAGCGCGTGATACGTTTGAATCACGTGGCGAACCATACAAAGTGGAAATCCTAGACGAAAACGTATCTCGTGATGATCGTCCAGGCCTTTACCACCATGAAGAATACATCGACATGTGTCGTGGTCCTCACGTTCCTAACATGAGCTTCTGTCAACACTTCACTTTGCTGAATGTTGCAGGTGCTTACTGGCGTGGTAACAGCGACAACAAAATGCTTCAACGTATCTACGGTACGGCTTTCCACGACAAGAAAGCACTGAAAGCGCACCTAACTCGCCTAGAAGAAGCGGCGAAGCGTGATCACCGTAAGATTGGTAAGCAACTAGACCTATTCCACATGCAGCAAGAAGCACCGGGTATGGTGTTCTGGCATCACAATGGTTGGTCTATCTTCCGTGATCTAGAAGTATTCATCCGCGCTAAGCTAGATGAGTACGGTTACCAAGAAGTGAAAGGTCCACTTATGATGGACCGTGTTCTTTGGGAACGCTCTGGGCACTGGGACAAATACGCTGATGCAATGTTCACAACTTCTTCTGAGAACCGTGAATACGCGATTAAGCCAATGAACTGTCCAGGTCACGTACAGATCTTCAACCAAGGTCTAAAATCGTACCGCGACCTACCGCTACGTATGGCTGAGTTTGGCTCATGTCACCGTAACGAACCATCTGGTGCACTACACGGTATTATGCGTGTACGTGGCTTTACTCAGGATGACGCTCACATTTTCTGTACTGAGAGCCAAATTCAAGAAGAAGTAACAAACTGTATCAAGATGGTGTACGATACGTACCAAACATTTGGTTTCGACAACATCGTAGTGAAACTGTCTACTCGTCCAGAGAAACGTGTAGGTTCAGATGAAATCTGGGATCAATCTGAAGAAGCATTGAAGCAGTCTCTTGAATCGATGGATATCCCATACGAAATTCAAGAAGGCGAGGGTGCGTTCTACGGTCCTAAGATTGAATTCACACTATACGATTGTCTAGACCGTGCGTGGCAGTGTGGTACTGTCCAGCTAGACTTCAACCTACCAGGTCGCTTAGGTGCAACTTATGTAGGTGAAAACAATGAACGTCTTGTACCGGTAATGATTCACCGTGCGATTCTAGGTTCACTAGAGCGCTTCATCGGTATCCTTATCGAAGAATATGCTGGTTTCTTCCCAACTTGGTTGGCGCCAGAACAAGCAGTTCTTATGAACATTACTGATAAACAGTCAGGTTATGTTCAAGAAATAGTACAAAAACTACAAAAAAGTGGAATTAGAGCTAAAGCGGACTTGAGAAATGAGAAGATTGGCTTTAAAATCCGCGAACATACTTTGAAGCGTGTACCGTATATGCTTGTTGTTGGTGACCAAGAAATGGAAGCTGGCGAAATTGCAGTGCGTACTCGTAAAGGTAAAGATCTTGGTAAATTTAAAGTGGATGATTTTATTGCATACATCCAAGACGAGATCTCTAGCCGTAAGCTCAATCTGGAGGAATAAGCTATTAAAGGCGGAAGACGTGGCCAACAGCCGGTAAAACAAAACCCGCACCGTATCAACGGTGAAATTCGTGGTATTCGTGAAGTTCGACTAACAGGCGCTGACGGTGAATCAGTTGGTGTTGTATCGATTCAAGAAGCCATTGCAGCTGCTGAAGAAGCTGGTATGGATCTCGTTGAGATCAGTCCTAACGCCGAGCCACCTGTTTGTCGTGTGATGGACTATGGTAAGTTCCTCTTCGAGAAGAGCAAAACTGCTAAAGAGCAGAAGAAGAAGCAAAAGCAGGTCCAGATCAAGGAAGTAAAATTCCGTCCTGGAACTGATATTGGAGACTATCAGGTAAAACTACGCAACCTGACGCGTTTCCTTGAAGAAGGCAACAAAGTGAAAGTAACAATTCGCTTCCGTGGCCGAGAGATGGCACACCAAGACATCGGTGTTGACGTTCTAAATCGTCTTAAGGAAGATACTGCAGAAATTGCTGTAGTTGAATCTTTCCCTAAGAAGATTGAAGGTCGCCAGATGATCATGGTGCTAGCCCCTAAAAAGAAGTAATTAACGGCTCATCAAGTAATTAAAACCTAGCCGCTTTCCTTTATATAAAGGCATATGGCTGGGTTTTGTTCGCCCTAATTACGTTGTTTATTAAACCTACTCAATGCGGAGTTATTCATCATGCCTAAGATGAAAACCAACAAAGGTGCTGCTAAGCGTTTTAAGAAAACTGCTGGTGGTATTAAGTACAAGCACGCTACAAAACGTCACATCCTGACTAAGCGTACTACTAAGAACAAGCGTCAACTACGTCCGAATGCAATCCTTCCAAAATGTGAAGTGGCTGCAGTAATCCGTATGTTGCCATACGCTTAATTCTTTTTAGTTATCAATCGTTTAGTTTAGGAGAAGCATAATGCCTCGCGTAAAACGTGGTGTACAAGCTCGTGCACGTCATAAGAAAGTTCTAAAACAAGCTAAAGGTTACTACGGTGCGCGTTCACGCGTTTACCGCGTAGCTTTCCAAGCAGTTACTAAAGCTGGTCAATACGCTTACCGTGACCGTCGCGCTAAGAAACGTCAATTCCGTCAACTATGGATTGCACGTATCAATGCGGCATCTCGTCAAAATGGTCTATCTTACAGCCGTTTCATCAACGGTCTTAAGAAAGCATCTATCGAGATCGACCGTAAGATCCTTGCGGACATCGCAGTATTCGACAAAGCTGCATTTGCAGTTCTAGTTGAAAAAGCGAAAGCTGCTCTTTAATTAGCAGTTTAGGATTAAGAGAAGGAGAGCATTAGCTCTCCTTTTTTATTGCTAAAATTTATACCCAAATGACTTTTAGCTTGGCTATTTAGAGTATTGTTTATCAGTCTCCTCAAAATTTATTGGTTAGCATCTTATGTTAGTTATAAGGTAGCTTGGGTATAAATTTTTACGTTTATAAGGGATTAAAAATGATCTACACAACGACCGAAAGCATTCCTGGCAAGCAGATCTCTGAAATCAGAGGGGTTGTAACTGGTAATGTTGTTCAATCAAAACATATTGGCCGTGACCTCATGGCGGGTATCAAGAGCATTGTTGGCGGCGAAATTCGTGGTTACACGGAAATGATGACCGACGCGCGTGATATTGCTATACAGCGCATGGTGGCGGACGCTGAATCTAAAGGTGCCGATGCAATTGTAGGGATTCGATTTACCACAAGCTCAATCGTAGATGGTTCTTCGGAAATTTTGGCATTTGGTACTGCAGTGAAACTAGCGGACTAGTCTACTTGAATAGCATTGCAAAAATGCTAATAGAGAGCGGTGAATTATTATGCATTTACCGTTCTGTTCCTTTTAGGTTAATTATTCTAGATTTTTGCAGAGCGAATGGATTTATATTCTCAACTTTACGTTACTATTAAAACTAATCACGATAATTTAGAGTGATTGCTTTACTTTTATTTTGCATATTATTTTATACCTATAATGAAATTGAATTCATATTGAATTTTTCATTTGTTGTGTGAATTCTCCTTTCAGTATATTAATTCATGTTTTTCTTATAAAAATATGAACTTATACCTTGCCAAGCGGTTCTAAATTGTTACAAATACTATACAGCTGTAACATTGCCAAAAGGAATTGTAGATGAGAGATCTGACTCCCGAATACTTGCTAGCCGCATTACGCCAAGCGATTAAAACAAAAGGGCTAACATATCGAGAGCTATCTGAGAAAATGGGTATGCCACTATCTACCTTTAAGAGACATCTTACAAGCACGAATCTCGCTTTAGATAAGTTGCTGGAATATTGTAGAGCGGTTGATTGCACGTTAGATGAACTACAAAAGCTCGCAAATCAATTGCAAGGTGAAGACGAGGATTACTTTAGTCGTACGCAGGATGAGGTATTCTTTCAATTCCCTCACCTTTACGACTTTTATCGTGAATTGAGAATGCTTCGAGGTAAAGACGGTTATTCTATTTTAAAGAAAAAGTATGACTTGTCTGAGCAGAGCATGTCTGATTACTTAAAAGCATTAGAGTTGTTGGATCTCGTTTACGTTGATGAAGATAAAAATATAACGCTGCACGGGCCTTTATATTATAGCTATGCAGAGAACTCCAAGCTCAACGACAAATATACCGAAATCATAAAAGAGCAGACGACTACCCACGATAAGTGTGTTCGCGTTGCTTTGGCGCGTATGAAAATTACTGAAGAACAGCTTTTGTTACTGGAAGATCAAGTTGCAAAGACCGTCATTGATTTTCATTCCAAAAATGTTGTAGCAGAGAACTTTAATGTCTCTGATTTTACTAATATTGTTCTACTTGCTGGGCCACATCAGCCAGTCACATTCTCTGACGGCATTATTGAGACAGAGGGGCGATTTATTGATGATATTCGTTATGCCATCGCAGCTGCAGGTGATAAGCCAAGCCTATCTATATAGATTTTGAGCCTTTTTTGAAGAGAGTTTCTGAAAGGGCGTTGCAAAAGAAAAAGCCTAAGACAGCAAATACTTTGTAAGTAGGGCATTCAGCGGTGTTTGCTCTTAATTCAGACTTAAAGTGTGTTGGGCTTATTTCGAATAATACCTGTTCAGCATCTACTTTCGTTATTTTTAACATGCTGATTTCCTTCGTTGTTCCTCCCAAAGCCTCTCTCGCTTCCTCTACAAAGAAACCATTCTCGTTGAACCAAGCATCCTGTAGCTACTTGGGTATGCATAATTGGTAGCTATTTATCTTCTAATTATAAATTCATACTTGAAATGTTTGTTTTTTGATCTATTATGACGAAGTGTCATTTATGACGATTCGTCAACTTTAGTTGCGTTCCTGTATTAAAGAATCGTGTTACAATTATTGGGAGTGTGTTGTTATACGGATCAAAGGATTATGTTTAACTTTCGCTGTAAAAAATATAGCAAGCAAGACGGATGTCGTGTGTCTTCAGGGCTAACAAAAAAGCAACAGGCGATTGCTGATCGTGAGATAGAGCTTATTCAATTAGCTAAGTCTTTAGTTCAAGAGCAAGGCTTTGCCAACTTAACGATGGACAAGCTTACAGCGTCAAGCCCTTATTCTAAAGGGACGATCTACAATCATTTTTGCAGCAAAGAAGATGTGATTCTTGCGCTTTGTATTCATTCGCTGAAAAGCGAAGCAATATTTTTCGAACGTACCGCCAAATTTAATGGCAATACCAGAGAAAAAATCATTGCGATGCATGTAGGTTATCGTATTTACGCTCGTATGGAGCCAGTACTATCAACTTGTGCGATTGTTGCAAAGACGCCTTGGGTTCTAGAGAAGGCTTCGCCTAAACGTGTGAATGAACTGAATAACTTGGAAGAACAAGTAATAGATGGTGCTGATGCGCTGGTGAACAATGCGGTGGAATGTGGTGATCTTAAGTTTTCTCCCGCAATTGGTTCTGATGCTATTGTATTCGCCAACTGGTCTATTGCATTCGGTTCAAACGCTTTGGCGCAAAATGCATCGAACAGTCGATGTATTCAGCGAATTCAAGACCCATTCTCAGTACTGCACAACGCGAATATGTTACTTGATGGTTTAGGTTGGTCGCCTTTATCTACAGAATGGGACTACCGTAAAACCTGGCGTCGAGTGGAGCAGGAGTTATTTAGTGAAGAGCTTGCTTATTTAGAGTCAGTGAATCGCTAATAAACTGGAAAGGCCAATCTGACGTTATGGTTGGCTTTTTTATCGCACTATTGTGACGAATCGTCATTAAATCTCGAAGGTTGGCGTTCAGCCAATGATCACGAGAAGCATAGGAAGTTACTAAAAACTGACTTATGTAGCCAAATTCATTCGATATAAAGTTTGCATGTCGAGTTTGTCTGGTTATTTACAGCATTTGCTGTTTTTTTAGTTTTTAAACTTGACGAAACGTCACAAAAGGAGAGTGTGATGCCACATCACAACGTTCAACAATACGCCCGTTCAGGGTGGGGTAAGCTACCAACGAATTACAGTGTATTGGTGATGCTTGCTACCGTTTTATTGATTGTCATAGCAACTATTGGAGGAAAAAATCTTTACTTTAGAGGAGATTACGACATCTTCTTTGATGGAACAAATGAGCAGTTACTTGCGTTTGATGAAATTCAAACCACCTTTGCAAAATCTGACAGTCTTGCTTTGGTTATAGCGCCAAAGAGCGGCACTGTTTTTACTCCTAGCACATTATCTCTTATTCAGCAGATCACTGACGAGGCGTGGCAAGTTCCATACTCCACCCGCGTTGATTCCCTCGCCAACTACCAGCATACCGAAGCGTTTGAAGATGATCTTCTTGTCGAAGACTTACTGTATAGCGAATATGAATTGACACCTCAACGAATAGAGAAAGTCAAAAGTATTGCGTTGAGTGAGCCGGTTTTGAAAAGTTCACTGATTTCTGAAAAAGGAGATGTCACGGTCGTAAACATTACGGTCCAACTCCCTGAAATAGATAAAACTGCTGAAGTACAAGAGGTGGTTGCTTACATAAACGGAATGATTGAACGTTATCAGCAAGTGTACCCAGACACGGAATTCCACAAGGCTGGTATTATTGCAATGAACTACGCGTTTATGACCGCAGCCCAAGATGATAGCGCAACATTAGTGCCTACTATGTTACTAGTGATATTGGTGTTTCTGACCATCATGTTGCGCTCATTGCTTAGCGTCATCGCGACGCTCATCGTTATTATCGGCTCGGTTATGGTTACAATGGGCTTGTCAGGATGGGCTGGTATGTTCTTAAGCACGGCGACCGTTAATGTGCCTACCTTGGTGATGACGCTTGCCGTCGCAGACTGTGTACACATCATCGCGACAATGCGTCAGTCTATGCAAAACGGCTTTAGTAAAGCCCACTCTATTGAGCGAAGTATTGCGCTCAATTTCATGCCTATCTTGATTACCTCCATTACCACCGCGATCGGCTTTTTAATGATGAATATGTCGGATTCTCCAATCCTGCGAGATTTCGGCAACCTATCAGCCCTTGGCGTCATGGTTGCTTGTTTCCTTTCCATCACGTTACTTCCCGCCTTGCTTAATATCCTTCCGGTTACGGTGAAGTCGGATACTTCTGATGAAAGAAAGCACTTTATGGATCATTTAGGAGATTTCGTGGTGTCAAAGCGACATGCTTTATTGCCGTTGTCGGTGCTTGTTATTGTCGCGAGTGCGAGCTTGATTCCGCTGAACAAAGTCAATGATGAATCCGTCGAGTACTTTGGCCATAGCAATGAATTTCGCCGAGCGGCTGATTTTATGGAAGAGCGAATCAGTGGCATGGCGAACATCAGTATCGCGATAAAAACCAACGAATCGCAGGGCATTGCCGATCCTAATTTTCTCAATTCCGTGGGTAAATTTACTGACTGGCTAAGGTTGCAGCCAGAAACGGACCATGTTGCGACCTTGAGCGATGTTTATAAGCGCCTAAACAAGAACATGCATGGAGATGATCAGGCTTATTACTCGCTCCCTCAAGACAGAGAATTAGCGGCTCAATATCTGCTGCTTTATGAAATGTCACTACCGTATGGTTTAGATTTGAACAACCAAATCAATGTAGATAAGTCGTCGATCAAGATGGTTCTCACCGTGGAGAACTTGGGCAGCGTCGAGCTTGTTGATTTGGAAAATCGCATTTACCAATGGTTTAACGAAAACGCGCCTCAATATGATGTTGTTGCGTCTAGTCCTTCATTGATGTTTGCGCATATTGGTGAAACGAATATGGCCAGCATGCTGTCAACCTTGCCCATTACTCTTGTCTTAATCTCTGCATTACTGATCTTTGCCTTGCGTTCGTTCAAGCTTGGCTTAATTAGTCTTGTCCCGAATATTGCTCCTGCGCTTATTGGTTTTGGTATTTGGGCGCTGGTTTCTGGCGAGATTAACTTGGGATTGTCTGTCGTTGTGACATTAACGCTTGGTGTTGTTGTCGATGACGCCGTTCACTTTCTTTCTAAATATCAACACGCTCGTAAAGATGGCCACAGTGCGGAGCAAGCGGTTCGCTACGCCTTTCGTACCGTGGGGCGCGCTCTCTGGATTACGACGGTCGTGCTTGTTGCTGGTTTCTCTGTTCTGGCGATGTCGAGCTTCCGTTTAAATGCCGATATGGGACAGCTGAGTGCCATTGTCATCTTTATTGCCCTTGTTGTGGATTTCATCTTTCTACCGACTCTACTGATGTTGTTTGACAAAGGCGTCTACGACGAGGTGGAGCGCCGAAATAAGCTTAAATCAACTGACTCTCAAACCAAGACTGTTACTCAGTCATAACGAATTAAAGGATTGAACATGAATTTACTAAAAAATGCCTTAAAAGTATCTGCACTTTCTGTCTCGCTTTTTATGAGTCATGCGGTGTTAGCGGATGAAGCGAAAGGATTAGAGATTGCTCAAGAGCGCAAAGCCCGTGATGAAGGGTGGGGGGATTCTGTTGCTACGATGCAAATGATTCTGCGAAACGCGCAAGGAGAAAGCAGCACACGTTTAATGCGCTTACAATCACTCGAAGTTGATGGTGATGGTGACAAAGGGCTCACGATATTTGATGAACCGAGAGATGTAAAAGGCACGGCGTTTCTTAACCATTCTCATACGGTGGGTGCCGATGACCAATGGCTTTACCTTCCTGCACTGAAACGTGTGAAACGTATTTCCTCGCGTAACAAATCAGGTCCTTTTATGGGCAGTGAATTCGCGTATGAGGATCTCAGTTCCTTTGAGATTGAAAAATACCGTTTCAACTACCTAAAAGATGACAGCATAAACGGGCAAGATGTTTTCGTCGTAGAGCAAATTCCGACCGATAAGAATTCAGGTTATACCAAGCAAACGGTATGGTTAGATAAAGCGCATTATCGTCCACTTAAAGTTGAGTTTTACGACCGCAAAGGCTCTTTGTTAAAAACGCTTTCTTTTTCCGATTACAAGCAATATCTCAACCAATATTGGCGAGCGCACACTATGGCGATGACAAACCATCAAACAGGAAAAAGTACTGAGCTAACGACTAGCGAAATGCGTTTTAACACTGGATTACAAGACAATGACTTTCATAAGAATGTGTTGAAGCGAGTGAGGTAGTGGAGGAAAAATGAAGCGATTAAATGCTGGGTTGTTGCTTAGTGCAGCAGCCTTTTTTTACTCGATGCCTCTGACTGCCGTCGAGCTCGCAGGACAAGTCAATATTGAGCATCGTCAGTTTTTTAAAATGGGCTCTCAGGGTCAGAGCAAAGCGCAAACGTCATTGGTTTTGCAGCCAGAATTTTACTGGGAGATGCAAAATGGTGATGCAAACTTTACTTTCACACCTTTCTATCGTCTGGATGGTCTAGACGATGAGCGAAGTCATGGTGACATACGAGAGGCACTTTATCTGACTTATTGGGATGATTATGAGCTTCGAGTTGGGATTAGTAAGGTCTTTTGGGGAGTGACTGAATCAGCCCATTTAGTTGATGTAGTAAACCAAACAGATGCCATTGAAGCTGTCGATGGTGAAGATAAACTCGGTCAGCCGATGTTACATTTTACCTCTTTCAAAGACTGGGGCACCGTCCACGCAATGTTGTTACCTTACTTTAGGGAACGAACGTTTGCGGGTACAGATGGCCGCTTGCGAACCGAACCCGTTGTCTCTGATGATGCTATCTATGAATCAAGCAGAGAAGAGAAGCACGTAGATGTGGCTTTTCGATATTCGAAAATGCTTGGCGATTGGGACGTAGGCCTAAGCTATTTATATGGAACAAACCGGGATCCTTACTTTCGTTTAGAGTACGGAGAATTAAAGCCTTACTACGCTCTGATGAGTCATGTCGGTCTGGATGTGCAAGGAATCGTTGGCGATTGGTTATGGAAACTGGAAAGTATTTATCGAGATAGTGCTGATAATCATGTCGGTCTTGTGACGGGCTTTGAGTATACCTTCGTCGGTGCATTTGACACGGTTTGGGATGTGGGGGTTATTGGTGAGTACCTCTATGACAGTCGTGGGAACAACGCACAAACTATCGGTCAAAATGATGTGTTTGCAGGTATTCGTTGGGCGCTCAATGATGAGGACGGAACGGAAGTATTGACGGGAATTACGAAGGATTTAGATAACGATGATGTTTACAATGCTAAGTTAGAAGCATCGAGCCGAATATCGAATCACGTTAAGTGGCAAATTGATGCTTGGTTGTTTAAAAATGAAACACCAAATGATTTGCTCTACTTCGCTAGAGATGACGATTTTATCGAGCTATCTATTCAATACTATTTCTAAAACAAAAGGGCACAACTAAACGGCAGATTAACTAAAGATGACATTTTTGACGTTTTTGTGCTCTTTTTATTCAATAACCTCTTCTTTTCGTAATTCAATTTGGCATTGGTGCCCGGTTTGGCTACTATGTACAGCTATCAAAAAACCAATCACTCCCTTATGGACACTACCTACAGGTAGATGAGGAAACGATGCAACATCTAGAAGAGATCATTGCTAGCGCGAGCACTGCAATTGAAGCTGCCGAATCGCTAGTCGCACTTGATGAAGTGCGTGTTCAGTATCTGGGTAAAAAAGGTGAGCTAACTGCTCAACTTCAAAGCCTAGGCAAACTACCACCAGAAGAACGCCGTGAAGCTGGTCAAGAGATCAATAAAGCGAAAGGCGTAGTTCAGCAAGCTATCGCAGCTCGTAAAGATGCACTACAACGTGCTGAGCTTGAAGCAAAACTAGCAGCAGAAACAATCGACGTAACACTACCAGGTCGTCGTATTGAAAACGGTGGTTTACACCCAGTAACTCGTACTGTAGAGCGTATTGAGAAGTTCTTTGGCGAACTTGGTTTTAACACCGAGGCTGGACCAGAGATCGAAGATGCATTCCACAACTTCGATGCGCTAAACATCGCAGCTGATCACCCAGCGCGTACTGACCACGATACTTTCTTCTTCAACCCAGACTTGATGCTTCGTACTCATACGTCAGGCGTACAGATCCGTACGATGGAAAATGGTAAACCACCATTCCGTTTCATCGCACCAGGCCGTGTATACCGTAACGACTACGACCAAACTCACACGCCAATGTTCCACCAAGTGGAAGGCATGCTGGTTGATGAGAACGTAAACTTTGCTCAGCTGAAAGGCATCCTGCACGATTTCCTATGTAACTTCTTCGAAGAAGAAGTAGAAGTACGTTTCCGTCCATCTTACTTCCCATTCACTGAGCCTTCAGCTGAAGTAGACGTGAAAGGCAAAAACGGTAAATGGTTAGAAGTACTAGGCTGCGGTATGGTTCACCCGAACGTGCTACGTAGCGTAGGTATCGATCCTGAAAAATACTCTGGTTTCGCATTCGGTATGGGTGTTGAGCGTCTAACAATGCTTCGTTACGGCGTGAACGATCTACGTGCGTTCTTCGAGAACGATCTTCGTTTCCTAAAACAGTTCAAGTAATCCAGAGGGTTCATCAACATGAAATTCAGCGAATCATGGCTTCGTGAGTGGGTAAACCCTGCGGTTACTACTGACGAGCTAACTCACCAAATTACAATGGCCGGCCTAGAGGTAGACGACGTTCTTCCTGTAGCTGGTTCTTTTACTGGCGTTAAAGTCGGTCACGTTGTTGAATGTGGTCAACACCCAGATGCAGACAAACTGCGCGTAACTAAAGTTGACGTGGGTGAAGAAGAGCTTCTAGACATTGTTTGTGGCGCACCTAACTGTCGCCAAGGTCTGAAAGTAGCAGTAGCAACAGTTGGTGCTGTTCTTCCAGGCGATTTCAAAATCAAAAAAGCGAAACTACGCGGCCAGCCTTCTCACGGCATGCTTTGTTCATTCACCGAACTAGGTATCGACGTTGAGTCAGACGGCATCATGGAACTAGCAGAAGACGCAGTAATCGGTACTGATTTCCGTGAATTCCTAGGTCTAGACGACGTAACAGTAGACGTAGACCTAACAGCAAACCGCGCAGACTGTTTCAGCATTCGTGGTCTAGCTCGTGAAGTTGGCGTACTTAACCGCGCTGACGTGACTGAGCCATCAGTAGAAGCAGTTGCCCCTTCAATCGACGATAAAGTGTCTATCGAAGTGAAAGCGCCAGCTGCGTGTCCTCGTTACCTAGGTCGTGTAGTTAAGAACGTAAACGTTCAAGCTGAAACGCCACTATGGATGCAAGAGAAACTGCGTCGTTGTGGTATTCGCTCTATCGACCCTGTAGTAGACATCACTAACTACGTTCTTCTAGAGCAAGGCCAACCAATGCACGCATTCGATCTAGCGAAGATCGAAGGTGGCATCGTAGTTCGTATGGCTGAGCAAGGTGAGAAGCTAACACTTCTTGACGGCAGCGAAGCAGAGCTAAACGCAGATACACTAGTTGTTGCTGATCACAACAAAGCACTTGCAATCGCAGGTATCTTTGGTGGTGAAGAGTCTGGTGTAACAACTGAGACTAAAGACGTTCTACTAGAGTGTGCATTCTTTGCACCTGACCACATCCGTGGTCGCGCACGCAGCTACGGTCTGCACACTGACTCTTCAATGCGTTTCGAGCGTGGTGTAGATTACGCACTTCAAGTAAGCGCAATGGAGCGTGCAACACAGCTTCTTGTTGAAATTTGTGGCGGTGAAGTAGCACCTGTTGTTGCAGTAGAGTCTGAAGCAGACTTACCTAAGCCAAACAAAGTTGCTCTACGTCGTACTAAGCTAGACAACCTGCTAGGTCACCACATTGCAGATAGCGACGTAGTAGAAATCCTAGAGCGTCTAGGTTTGACTGTTGAAGCTTCAGAAGAAGGTTGGATGGCAGTAGCGCCAACATGGCGTTTCGATATCGCTATCGAGCAAGACCTGATTGAAGAAGTTGGCCGTATCTACGGTTATGACAACATTCCTAACCAACACCCAGCAGCAGCACTTAAGATGCACAACCACGTTGAAGCGGATCTTCCACTGAAACGCGTTCGTGATCTTCTTGTTGACCGTGGTTACCACGAAGCAATCACATACAGCTTCGTTGAGCCTGAGCAGCAAAAGCTAGTTGTACCTGGTGTTGAGCCTCTAGTACTTCCAAACCCAATTTCTGCAGACATGTCAGCAATGCGTCTTGGTCTTATCCAAGGTCTGCTGAACACGGTTGTTCACAACCAGAAGCGTCAACAGCCACGCGTTCGTCTATTCGAATACGGCCTACGTTTCATCCCATGTGAATCTGCAGAAAACGGCATGCGCCAAGAGCCTATGCTAGCGGGTGTTATCGCTGGTACTCGCGGTGAAGAACATTGGGATATCGAAACTAACACGGTTGATTTCTTCGACCTTAAAGGCGATCTAGAAGCGATTCTAGAGCTATCTGCGAACGAAAAAGCGTACTCTTTCGCTGCACTGTCACCTGAAAGCAAAAAAGCTAACCCAGCACTTCACCCAGGTCAATCTGCGGCAATCATCGTAGATGGCAAAGAAGTGGGCGTGATCGGTACCGTTCACCCTGAGCTTGAGCGTAAGTTCGGTCTAAATGGTCGTACTATCGTATTCGAAATCGAATGGTCTGCAATTAACAGCAAAGTGATCCCAGAAGCGGTAGCACTTTCTAAATTCCCTTCAAACCGTCGTGATATCGCGGTAGTAGTGGATGAAGCTGTTGCATCTGGTGACATTGTTAACGCTTGTCTAGAGCAAGGTGGCGAGTTCCTTAAAGATGCAAAACTGTTCGACGTTTACGTAGGTAAAGGCGTTGAAGAAGGTAAGAAGAGCCTAGCAATCGCTCTGACTCTACAGTCACTTGAGCGTACGCTTGAAGATGCAGATATCGCTGGTGCGGTTGACGCTATCGTTGCTCACGTTTCTGAGAAGTTTGGTGCGTCTCTACGTGACTAATCTCGCGTAACGTATCTTCTTAAGAAATGAAAACCCTGCCAGTTTGGCAGGGTTTTTTTATTTTTAGGATTACCTTATCGTTGTTCAAGTTCCTTACTGCTCGCACCACCCCTCATTATTTTAAAATACTAGACCAAACTAGGGATGGCCCTTACCCGAGATTAGGAACGTATTGTTTTTCAGCTAATACACGCTAACGATAGCTTATTGGCGGTTAGGCAGCGAGTGAGAGGGTATAGCTAAGCAGAAGAGGCAGCGTAAGAATGCTGAAAAAGTTGCCAAATAGTACCATTGACGCCACCTTCATGGGTTCTATATTCAGTCTTTCCGCAAATAGGTAATTCATGACGGCTGGCGGCAGCATTGTGAAGAGCACCATCATTTGCAATTGCATCGTTGGAAGGGGAATTAACCAATAAATAAGTGCAAAAGCGACAGCACCAGTTGCCAGTGACTGCACGGTACACAACACACCAATCTTTAAACCGTCCAACCGTAAATGACACATTTGTGCCCCCAGAGATAAAAGCATCACGGGTACGGCCGCTTGCCCAAGTAGAGCAGTGGCTTCGTATAAAGGCGCCCATGCACCCACATTTGACACGTTGAGAAACAGAGCCAACGACGCTGCTAAAAAGATTGGCATCTTGACTATTTGCTTAAAAGGGTTGCCATGACTAAGCAGCATTACGCCTAAGCTGATATGCAAGCATGCTGACACGACAAATAAAAGCACTGCTGACGACAGCGCAATTTCTCCAAACGTATAGGTAAACAAAGGAATAGCTAGATTTCCGCTATTCCGAAACATATGTGGTGGCGCCCAGGTTTTAAACGAGAGTGACGTCCATCGACATACCGGGATCATGAGTAGTGCGGGAATTAAAACCGCAACAATTGCCGCCAAAAGAAGCGGCCCCTGATTTGAATCGAGCGGCATGCTAACGAGTGACGAAAATACCAGTGCTGGCGTAAACACCTCAATATTAATGCGGTTTATTGGGCGAAAGTCAGGCTTGATGTAACGACCGACCAAATAGCCAACTCCGACAAGAGCAAAAACAGGGAAAAGAATATTTATGATTTGATTAATCATGGTCGCCTAGAAGCAGTGTAAGAAGCCAATGAGGAAATACACGAACTTCCACATTATCAATCTTTATATATGGCGTCATCGTTAAACAGCGAGAAGCGTGGGTTTAATCAAGCTTTCAAAGCACAGTTGCAAAGTACAGGTGGTCATACCTTTTAATCTAATTGTTACGTATCGAGTTACATACAAATCACTGAATTTACGACAAGTTCTATGTCAAGTGTCTGTTAAATAACCAATATCTGATATTTTTATTAAATAGTTTTTAATGTTGATATTTAAACTACTTTTAGTTTTATAATCTGGATGTTTTTCCTGATAAAGATGAAACAAAAACAAAAATATCAAATTTCTGGCGTTTAACAATAATTTACGTAGTGCTATTCCTTTTGTTCGCCAAGAAAAAAGTTGGCGAAAATCATAAGCTTGTCATACACTTCCTGATGTAACCCCGATATGTTGTTGAATTGGTAGGGTAAAACTGCTCTGGCGCTACACTAACGTAGCATTGTTTAACATAGCTTTGAGGAAAGTTTTATGGCGCTCACAAAAGCCGAACTGGCAGAAAACCTGTTTGATAAATTAGGATTTAGTAAGCGGGACGCCAAGGAAACGGTGGAAGTGTTCTTTGAAGAGATTCGTAAGGCACTGGAAAGTGGCGAACAGGTAAAACTGTCAGGTTTTGGTAACTTTGATCTTCGTGACAAGAATGAACGACCTGGTCGTAACCCGAAAACTGGTGAAGATATTCCAATTACTGCTCGACGTGTAGTGACTTTTCGCCCGGGTCAGAAGTTAAAAGCTCGTGTAGAAAACCTGAAGAAAGTACAGTAAGCCGAATAAATGGATCACGCTAAGGCGTGGTCTTTTTTTGCGTAAAATTCGTGTGCATACAAATGAAAACCACCGCAATGCGGTGGTTTTTCTGTTTATGAGAGACGCTTAATGATATCGGTTACGCCGCTTCTAGATGCGTTGTTAAGTATGGTTGCCATGCTTGTTGGTACAAGTTCTTAGACTGTGTACGCATGTTGCGAATAGAGGCAAGCTCTATTTCGCTTAGCTCACGTTTTTCCAACATCGCTTGACGTTCTAGTTTCTGGATTTTTTCGTATAGGTCGTGTTCGGGACCGCTTTTTACATCTGCGATTGCTTTCAAGTGCAGTTGAACTTCGGCTACTAGGTTTGTTTTTGGTAAACGAACGAGCAAGTTCAAGTCTCTATATCCTGAAGGGCCAGGTTTTTTGAATCGATTTTTTACTTTCACAATCGTTGTTTCACGCTCTAACGTTTCATAAATGGAGACTAAGCTCGCGACGTCTTCAGCTACAATCGTTGCACGTGCTAGGTCAGTAATACGTTCAACTTTCCCATCTAACTCTAAAGCTATCTTTTCTTCTGCTCGTTGTTTGGATTTCACGCCTGCGAAGTATGGCTGAGCGTCATTAAGAAGTGCGGTACTCTTACAGATAGTTTCAAGTTCAAATTGTGCTTGGTGAGCTTTGCTGTAAAGAATGTCGAAGTCAGAATATGGCTGAGTTGGTGTGGTGTCGATTGACTGAATGCCATATAAACCGCTAAGGCTGTGTTTAAAAAGTTTCGAACAAACTTCGTTTTGGCTGGTTGAACGATTTTGTTCGCCACTAGGCGCAGGGGTAATTGGAAGTGCGGCAAATGCCGGTGCACGGCTAAGTACCAAAAGCATCAATGCTGTAGTACGAAGAAATAAGCTCATTCACTCTCCTTAACTTGCTTGTACTTAGAAAATAGGGAACATAAAGGTCGCTAAGTTCGGCAAATCAGGTACTAACTTATAAATGGGGCCATTACGAAAGATTCCAAGGTTTCAGTTTTATCTTGAAGTAGAATCGTGCGTTAGATCACCATTTCTCTTTTCTTTATTCTGATTATCAGATAAAGGCGCGTCTCCTATGAGACCGATTACATCCTATCACCGCAGTATTAACCAAAGATGAACGGCATAGACAAATTGAAAAAAAACGTTAGTCTTACCTCTCAAAATGAAAACAGCCGACAAGTAGAAAGTAAAATGAGAGACCAAGAATTTTGGCATAACAAATGGGCCAGCAATCAAATCGGATTTCACTTGGAAGATGTAAACCCGCTATTACCAGTATATTGGAAACACACTAATCCAAAGCGTGAAGATAAAGTGTTAGTTCCTTTATGTGGAAAGTCAGAAGACTTGATTTGGCTAGCGATGAAGCATGATTCGGTTGAAGGCGTTGAGCTAAGCCATATTGCTGTGCGTGCCTTTTTTGCTGAACATTTTTACACGCCAACGGTAACGCCTCTTAATGGCATGCACGAGCTTTATCAATTTGATGAGCTCTCTATTTATACTGGGGACTTTTTCACTGCACCAGTATCTCAAGCCGATATCATTTATGATCGCGCCGCGTTGGTTGCTTTACCGCAAGATATGCGAGAGGAGTATGTAGAGCGTCTCAAGCAACTTTTGAACCCAGGCGGTCGTATTTTGCTTGTTACACTCAACTATCCTCAAGAAGAGATGGCGGGGCCTCCATTTAGCGTGCCGGTCGAAGAGATTGAGCAGTTATTTTCAGGTTACAAAGTTACTTGTTTGAACGTAGATGAAGCTGACGAGAATCATCCTAAAATTGCGAAAAAAGGCTTAAGTCGCTTCTCTGAAGAAGTGTACTTAATCGAGAGTGAATAGGCTCTCTTCGGTTTGGAACACGAAATAGCGCAGCAATTTGAGCTGCGCTATTTTTGTATGAGTGGTTCGTATTTAATAAATGATATTCACTTTTGAAGCACTTTCAACAGCATCTTGAACGGCTTCTTCGGTGGTTTTTCGTCGCGTAAGGACAACACCTAAACGGCGGCGACCATCGATTTCTGGCTTACCGAATAGACGAACTTGTGTTTGAGGTTGAGCTAAAGCTTTGCTTAGGTTTTCAAAGCGAATGTTTGTGGAAGTCCCTTGTCCAAGAATAACAGCAGACGCAGATGGGCCATATTGCACAATATTATTAATTGGCATTCCGGTAAACGCGCGCACGTGGAGAGCAAACTCAGACATTTCCTGCGAAATCATTGTAACCATACCCGTATCGTGAGGGCGAGGAGAGACCTCATTGAAAATGACTTTATCGCCTTTGACAAACAGCTCTACACCAAAGATGCCGTAGCCACCGAGCGCGTTTACCACTTTCTCAGCCGTGTATTCAGCTGCTTTTACTGCTTTTTCTGACATAGCTTGCGGTTGCCATGATTCGCGGTAGTCGCCATCTTCCTGACGATGACCAATTGGAGCACAGAAATGCACACCGTCAACGGCTCTGATGGTCAATAAAGTGATTTCGTAATCGAAGTCGATAAAACCTTCCACGATAACGCGACCTGCACCCGTACGTCCGCCTTCCTGAGCGTAATCCCATGCTTTTGTAACGTCGTCTTCAGTCTTGATAACACTTTGCCCTTTACCGGAAGAGCTCATCACTGGCTTCACCACGCACGGAATACCCACATGTTCAACCGCGGCTTTGAAGTCTTCAAAGTTATCTGCAAAACGATAAGGTGAAGTCGTCAATTCCAGTTCTTCTGCTGCCAAACGTCGGATACCTTCACGATTCATTGTTAGCCTGGTTGCCTTAGCGGTTGGAACAACATTCAGTCCTTTTTCTTCAAGCTCTACCAGTTTGCCGGTTGCGATGGCTTCAATTTCTGGTACGACGTAAGTAGGTTGTTCCTTCGTAATAACTTCTTCTAAGGCGTTCCCATCTAACATGTCGATAACATAACTACGGTGAGCGACTTGCATCGCTGGAGCATTGGCATAGCGATCACAAGCAATCACTTCTAAACCAAGTCTCTGGCATTCAATGGCGACTTCTTTACCGAGTTCGCCAGAGCCTAAAAGTAATACACGGGTAGCATTTGCGCTAGTTGCAGTGCCAAACATAGTGTTCCCTTACAAAATAGAGTGATGAGACAGAAATTGCAGGAGATCATACTGAAGTTTTATGACAAAGCAAACGTTTGCTTTTGGTTTTTAGGTAATAAAAAAGCTCTACATGTTGTAGAGCTTTTTGTTGAATTTGTCGTTTATACGTTGACAAAACTAAGCGGAATATCTGGATTCAACGCTTCCAACGTTGATTGCGTATCGGCTAAGTGACTGATCTTACCTTCAGAGTTTTCTACCAATGCAGCGGCTTTGATGCTGTCAAAGGTTTCACCCGCAAGTAAAACTTGGATTAGCGCAACTTGTAGCGGTGGCAAGCTAGGATTAAACGCTGCATTTTCTGCATAAGCGCCTTGGAATACACGGCCGCTAGTCATCTCTAATGCTAAACCACTCAAGTTGTTGGTGTATGGAGAGTGGCTCATGTTCATCGCTTCAACTGCACTTTGGATGAGTGCGTCTTCATCATCACATGAGAATTGGTGTTTAACTTCTGCCATTAAGCCGGACTCGATACCGAGATCGTTTGGTCCAAAGGCTTCAGGCAGGTATTCATGAAGTGACTTTTCTTCACGTTCTGGGAGCTGGATTTTAAGCTCGTTTGCGGTAGATAACTCATTCATGAACTGGCGGCAGTGACCACATGGGCTGAAGTTGATAGTGATATCCTTAACACCACGTTCGCCTTTCATCCAAGCATGGCTAATCGCAGACTGCTCTGCGTGAACCGTTTGGCCCAACTGTACACCAAAGAATTCCATGTTGGCACCGAAGTAAAGGCGACCTGAAAGACCACGAACGATAGCGCCGACATAAAAGTCAGAAAGGGGAGCATAGGAGTACGCTGCGGCAAAAGGAAGTAGCGCAACACGAAGCTCTTTGTCTGATAGACCGGTAGCTGAAAGCAACTGCTCAAATTGTTGAACTGAAAGCGTAGCATCAAAATCATCAGCTTGGATGATAGGAGCAAGTTGTTTGGAAAGTGCTTCTGGAGCGCCTGCTAGCGCCTGTTCAATGCGACTTTTCATGTTGAATCCTTGTTATTGCATGGACAGTTATTCTATGTGAAAGATAGAAATGTTCCGTGCGTTAGATCACGATAAATAATGCAATTGATAATTCTGTTACATAATTAGAGTGAGCTCACACATGTATTCGATTGCACAGGTGTGAAGCGTTATCTCCGTCTCACAATTAACCATATCAGTATATATTCATATGACCAAGGAGCAGGAGTATGTTACTAACGCGACTTTTACCGCTATGCTACTTTATACCTACGTAATCTAGAGCGAGTGGTAGCACCTAGAATGCTAATGCTATGAATGTATATCTCGATCAAGTCCCTTCACGATATTACTGGGTGAGGTTGATAGATAAGATAGGGTTTTGAAAAGGGTAAGGAAGAAGCGGAAAGGCTACGGCCTGCCGGAAGGAGGGCAGACCGAGAGCGCTTAACTATTGATATAGCCAGACAGCCAAAGCAAAAAAGCTTGGAGCCAAAATAGAAGTTATGATCCCACATAAAACCAATGCGAGTGATGAGAACGCGGCATCTATGGGCTGTTTCTCTGCACAAGTAGCGGTGCCTAAGGCATGAGAGACTGTACCCATTGTCAGACCACGTGCAATCGGGTGTTTAATTCCAATCAAATTGTAAATTGGGTATGCCAAAATTGCGCCCAATAAACCGACAATCAGAACCAAGATCGCTGCAACGGCGGCTTCACCACCGAGGTGACTCGATATTTCCATCGCTATTGGTGTCGTGACGGATTTACCCACTAGACTCGCGATTAAACTGATATCCGCTTTGAAAGCGACTGCGATCAAGGTGGTTGTCATCATCGACATCACACTGCCTACTGTGCAAGCGAAAGTGATGATTCGCCAGTTTGCTTTAATTTGTGGTAGTTGTTCATATAGTGGATAAGCCAGAGCAACTACAGCAGGTTGAAGCAAAAAGCTAATTCCTTCGTTATCCGCATAATACGTTTCAAATGGCACATTTAAGTAAGTAAGCAAAGGAATGAGCACTGCGATACTGAACAGCAAAGGGTTTGCTAGAGGATTGTTCACTTTGATTGCGATTTGGCGAGCGATAAGAAAAACCGCAATGGTAACAACTAACCACATATCAGTGTTTCTCCTGTAGCAAGTAATCCAGCAGCCAAGCGAGGCTGACCAGTACAATGAGTGAACCGCCAACCGCGCTAGCGATGATAGGGAGCGCATTGGCGAGTAGTAAATCGAAATGCTGCATTAATCCGACGCTGATAGGAACGAACAATAAGATCATATAGCGTATAAATAGCGTGGCGCCCGGTTTGACCCAGTCGACTTTTACAAGCCCAAGAGTCATGGAGAAAAACAGTACGAGCATACCGATGACACTTCCTGGAACGGAAACGCCAGTGAACTTTTGAATGGTAATTCCGATGCCAAGTGCTCCCATGATGAGGAAGATTGAAATGAGCAGTTGGATCAGTTGTAAGAATCGTTCTTTAATCATTTTGACAGTATATAAACAACAAGCACACCATAAGGTGCGCTTGTATTAGGAGGAGTTAGGAAGCTAAGCTCTCTACATAACGGTACACGGATTTTAATATCGCAATCTTCTTTTCGTCACTTTCATGTTCGTGAACTAAGTTTTCTAAATTCAGCATGTACTCTTCAATTTGGCTTTCAAACACTTCTCGACAGTGTAGTGCCCAGCGTCTTTGTTCTTGCTCGTCTAATGTGCCTGGGAAGTTACGCGCACGATAGCGGAACAATAGAGGTTTAATGCGCTTGTCATCAAATTCAATGTCTAATGCAGCAAGATTATTCGGATCGGTTTCGCGAATGATATCCATAGCTGCGCGATCGGCTGGAGAAAAGAACCCGTCGTAAAGTTGTGTATCGACGTCATCACTTTTATCGAATTTGCGCTCGACTGAAAAGAGGCTAATCAGCTTTTCTCTAATTTCAGGATGTTGGCGCAACAAAGCGAGATTGGCGAGACATTGTTGGCGATCAATGCCAATAGACTCTGCATTTTCAGCCGTTAACGTTTTTGCAGGGGCGAGAATAGGGCATTTGTTCAAATGAACTAGTTTAACTGGCACTGGTAGCAATTCACCAAGATCTTCGCGCTTCGTGTAGAGTCTTTCGTGCAGCTCTTCTGCGGATAGCTCAAGAATAGGTTGAGGGTCTTTCGCTAAATCGATGGTGATAACGGCGTTATTATTGGTTGGATGCCAAGCAACAGGCACAATCCAGCTAGTGTACTGGCATTCGCGCCCTAGCATGCCTGAAACGTGCATCAACGGTGTCATGTTGACGATGTCGACTAAATCATTGAGCTTGCGCTTTTGGCGCATAGAAAAAAAGTAATCAAACAATTTTGGTTGCGCTGATTTTACTTTCTTTGCCATTTCGATAGTCGCAACCACATCTGCCATGGCATCGTGCGCGTTACTATGTTCTATGCCGTTAGCCACAGACAAGTGTTCTAATTTAAAGCTAGTGAAGCCATCTTCGTTTTCTGGCCATTCTACGCCTTCTGGGCGAAGGGCATGGCACGCGCGTAGTACATCGAGTAAATCCCAACGTGAGTTACCGTTTTGCCAACTCCATGCGTATGGATCGATAAAGTTGCGATAACAAGTATAACGGGTCACTTCGTCATCAAAGCGAATGCTGTTGTAGCCTAAACTGGTAGTATTGGGTTTCGCGAGTTCAGCGTGAATCTTAGCGATAAACTCTGGCTCAGAAAGGCCTTCTTGAACCGTTTTTTGCGGAGTAATACCAGTAATAAGTGCAGCTTCAGGAGACGGAAGATAATCAGCAGGTGGCTGGCAGTACATGACTAAAGGCTCGCCGATGATATTAAAGTTTTCATCTGTACGAACACCAGCAAACTGGCTTGGGCGATCTTTCGCGGGGTTGGTTCCCCATGTCTCATAATCAAAGAAGAAAAAAGTGGGCTGATTATCTTGGTGCATTCTGCTTACCGTTTACAAAACCGATGACAGTATTAGACCATTCAACGCCTTGACTAGCAACGAAAGATGCAAGTTGAATTTTTGAAAATGAAAAAAGCCGATGGCGAACCATCGGCTTGATATTTTACGTTTTATCGCTTTGGAAGGAATTTGAGTTCTATGCTCGTGTTTCTTCCAATGTTGCTTCACTTTCTGGTGACTTCAGCACTCGGCTAGCAATTGTACCCGCAGTCATTGAGCCTGAAACGTTTAGTGCGGTACGTGCCATGTCAATCAGTGGTTCAATAGAGATAAGCAGTGCCGCGATGGTCACAGGTAAGCCCATTGCAGGAAGAACAATCAAGGCTGCAAACGTCGCACCGCCGCCGACACCTGCAATACCAAATGAGCTGATGGTGATAATCGCAATCAATGACAGGATAAAGTGTAGATCAAGTGGGTTGATGCCCATTGTCGGAGCTACCATCACTGCAAGCATTGCAGGATAGATACCCGCACAGCCGTTTTGGCCGATAGTGGCACCAAACGATGCTGATAGGTTTGCAATCGCTGGTGGTACGTTAAGCTTCGTGATTTGCGCTTCTACGTTTAGTGGAATTGTTGCTGCTGAGCTACGAGATGTAAACGCGAAGGTCAGTACAGGCCAGATTTTCTTAAAGTATTCCGCAGGGCTAACGCCGACAAAAGAGACTAATACGCCATGAACAACAAACATCAGTGCGATAGCAACATAAGACGCCACAATAAAGCCAAGTAGGTTTAGGATGTCGCCTGCGCTTGATGTCGCTACCACTTTTGCCATCAGTGCTGCGATGCCGTATGGCGTTAGGGCCATGATCATCTTCACTAGTCGCATAACGATAGATTGAGCTGCTTCTACGAAAGTACGAATCGGTGATTCCAACTCTGCTTTTTCCATCATCACTTTACGAGCGGCGATACCAGTTAACACGCCGAAAATCACAACAGCGATAATTGATGTCGAGCGAGCACCTGTTAGATCAGCAAATGGGTTGGTTGGAATGAAGCTAACTAGCATTTGAGGAATAGTTAAGTCACTTACTGTACCGGCACGGCTTTCTAAAACGGCGATACGAGCGGTTTCACGCGCACCTTCAGTTAACCCTTCTGCTGACAGGCCAAATGTCGTTGTCACCAAAATACCGATAAGTGCAGCAATTGCAGTCGTTACTAGAAGAACAGAGATGGTCAGGCCAGAAATTTTACCTAAAGATCCACCTTTCTCCAACTTAACAACTGCAGAGATCATCGATACCAATACTAGTGGCATGATGACCATTTTCAGTAGACCAACGTAGCCACTGCCTACAATGCCTACCCATTCAAGTGTTTGAGCAATTGCGCTGTTACCTTCACCGTGAATGAGTTGCAAAGCAAGACCAAAAAGAGAACCGGTAACAAGACCGATCAAAACGAGACGTGAAAGAGTGTGTTTCTTTTGTTGTTGATTAAATAGAAAGAACAATATTCCAACAAAGACGGCTAGAGAGGCTATCACTGCAAAATTCATAATTTGACCTTATCAACCAACCGAAGTGGCGGTTGTTTTTTATACGGGGTTTTATACGGATTTATTTATGGAGCGTAAGATAACGCTCGTGATATAACTTTAAAAATGACAAACGGGTATTAGCTAGATCTAAAATGAATATAAAAACGAGATCTTAGTCGCGTGAGAGCGTGAATTAGCACGTTAATTGTACAAAATGGTTATTCGTAGTGATGCAGTAAGTCACGCATTTCTTTCCTTTGTAAGTAAACCACCGAGTCTTCTTGATAACTGAAAAGTTGATAAATCATCGCTTTGGCGACATCTTCTGCTCGAATCGGTAAAAAGTTGGACAGTTTGCCAAGCATAAGTGGGCGAATTACCTTAAACAGAGTTTGTACTAACTTCTCGTCCATTCTTGGGTTTTGACGTTGACCAACAAGCGGGCCTGGGCGAACAAATACGATTTCCTCAAAATCCATAGCTTCGATTCGTTGCTCCATTTGTCCTTTACAAGCTAAGTAATGGGATGGCGATTTACTATTTGCACCGAGGCTAGAAACAACCGCAAGGCGTTTGACTCCGATTGTTTTCATCTGTTGGGCGACTTTACACACCAGATCAACATCTACTCTACGCAAATTATCCTTACTACCAGCTTGCTTAAGGGTCGTACCTAAACAGATAAAGCCGATGGTTGGTGTTGGTTGGTTCTCATCCCATTGGTGGATAGAAAGGTCTGCATCAATGAGAGGAATAAGCTTGTTGTCCACATCCAGGACGCCATCGAGTGGGCGGCGAGAAAGATAATATAATGTTCCAACACCTGATTGATTTATGAGGTTTGCAATGACTTTTGAGCCTACTAAGCCAGTTGCACCGGCGATGATTGCGCAGGTGTTGTTATCCATATCTTTTCTCCTATATGGGAACATAGTCTAAGCTATTGTAGCGGATTTCAACGAGTTACTTATAATCTCGTGCAAGAAAGGTGAGACGCTCTGCGAACTCGGCAGACTATCCTGAGATAAACTTGATTAGCGCTGCCCCAATTGGATGCAAGTGTATACAATAGTGGGCGCGCAAAAACTGTCGCTGAACAAGACCTCTTGAACAACAGAACACCTCTCACCCAGACAACATCAAAGGAACGTAAAAAATGGATGACTCTTTTGCTGCGGAGATACAAGCACGCATAGATAACAAAACCAAACCCGTCGGTTCTTTAGGCTTATTGGAAAAGGTGGCACTGCAGTTAGCTCTTATTCAAAGTCAGAATAAACCTCAGCCAGTTGATTCCATCGCTATCTGCAAACCAAGCATGCTGGTATTTGCTGGAGATCACGGCGTTGCAGAGGAGGGCGTGAGCATTGCGCCAAGCGAAGTCACTCAGCAAATGGTGGCTAACTTTCTCGCTGGCGGCGCAGCCATCAACTGTTTTTGCGACATTAATGGCATTCAACTCAAAGTAATAGATTGCGGCATGTTGGCTCCTATCGATGTGCTGGTTCCAGAATTTAAATCCCATCCCAACTTGGTTGAACAACGGTTGGGTAACGGTACGGCTAATTTTTCTAAACAATCAGCGATGTCCCCAGAACAAGTGGCGTTAGGTTTAGAATATGGTGCGAAGATTGCTGAGCATACCATTTTGCATGGTTCAAACCTCTTGATGTTCGGCGAGATGGGCATCGGTAATACCAGTTCGGCCTCAGCACTGTTATCGGCGCTGAGCTCATTAGATATTGATTATTGTGTTGGCGTTGGCACCGGAATCAATCAACAGCAGTTGAGCCGCAAATATAAACTGGTAGCACAGGGGGTAAACCGATGTCGAGGTCTTGATACCAAAGCGATTCTCGCACAGGTTGGGGGCTTTGAAATCGTACAAATGGTGGGCGCTTTTTTAGAAGCCAAGCGGCTTAAAACTCCAGTTTTAGTGGATGGGTTTATCGTATCGGTAGCGGCTTATATTGCGACGTTGTTAGACGAAGAAACGCGTGAATACATGTTGTTTGCCCATCGCTCTGAAGAAAATGGACATAAATTTGTATTGGAACATCTTAAAGCAGAACCTCTGCTCGACCTTGGTTTACGGCTAGGGGAGGGAACAGGAGCCGCTCTTGCCTTACCGTTGTTAAAAGCTGCCGCCCAGTTTTACAACAAAATGGCGAGCTTCGAGAGTGCAGGAGTTACAGTTTAGTGTCAGTCCCTGATAATTCTGAGAAAGTCACGCCGTCATCGTTAAGATACCAGTGGGAGTTATTTCTATTAGCTACCAGTTTTTTTAGCCGCTTACCCGTGCCCCAAGCGTTGCCTTACAGTGAAGAACGCATGAATCAGGCAGGCCGTTACTTCGCGTTAGTTGGTCTCGTGCTTGGAGCGCTTTGCGCTTTGGTATTCTCGCTCACCTCAATTCTTTTCCCAGAGTCGGTTGCCATAGTATTAACGATGGTGTTTAGCTTATTGTTAACTGGGGCTTTTCACGAAGACGGCTTGACCGATATGGCGGATGGCATTGGCGGTGGCATGACCGTAGAGCGACGCCTCTCTATTATGAAAGACAGTCGTATTGGCACTTATGGTGCCGCCACTCTCATTATGGCGTTATTGGCTAAGTATGTTTTTTGGAGTGAATTGGCTAACTTGCCGCACTTTTGGTTGGTCATTGTCGTCGCTTACACCGTAAGCCGAGCACTAGCTGCGACGCTTATTTATGACATGCCTTATGTTAGTGACAGTGATACGTCGAAAAGTAAACCGCTAGCAAGTCGCCAGTCTTCTCTAGAAGTCTCCATTTTGTTGTTTACTGGTGGCGTAACATTGCTTGTGCTTGGTATCGCGGATGCGATCTTGATATCGCTTGTTCTCGTGGTATTTCGTTTGATGTTCAAACGTTGGTTAACCAAGAGAATTGGCGGCTTTACGGGGGATTGCCTTGGCGCAGCGCAACAGTTGTCGGAACTGCTTATTTATCTCACTATGATTGGGTTGTATCACTCCTCATGAAGCAATTGATACTCGGTGGCGCGCGCTCTGGGAAGTCGCATTTGGCAGAAAAAACAGCTAAGCAATTATCGATCGCTTCTCATCGATCATTACACTATGTTGCAACCGCGCTGCCATTTGACCAAGAAATGCGAGAGCGAATAGCGCATCATCAAAAGCAACGCGGGGGCGAGTGGCAAGAGCATGAATGCCCCCTTCATTTATCTGAGTTACTGACAAATTTCTCTACCACCGATGTTGTATTGGTCGATTGTTTAACCTTGTGGCTCAACAATTGGATATTTGAGTTAGGTGATGAATGTTCCAATGAGAAGCTAGAAGCAGAAATTGAAAAGCTTATACAGGTGGTGCGTGGCTCAGATGCGACGTTAATATTCGTCTCTAACGAGGTTGGAATGGGCATTGTACCTTTGGGGGCGGTTAGTCGTTATTTTGTGGATAATGCAGGACGGATGAATCAAAAACTAGCCAGTGTTTGCCATCGCGTTACCTTGGTTGCTGCTGGTTTGCCGTTGGTTCTTAAAGAGTAGGATGGAACAAAATGAAAACACTCAATATCTATCTTGTGCGTCATGGAAAAGTAGACGCTCCACCAGGACTCCATGGCCAAACAGATGTAAAAGTTACGCCTGCTGATCAAGAGAGTATTGCTCGGGCTTGGGCTGAGAGTGGACGAGGTGTGGGTGGAATAATTTCTTCTCCACTTTCACGCTGTCAAGAACTGGCAAACATCATTGCTGAACAGCAATTATTACCAGTAATGACGGATGAATCTTTACAAGAGATGGCATTTGGTGATTTTGATGGTATGCCTTTTGATCTGCTCACTGAGCAGTGGAAAAAGCTAGATGCTTTTTGGCAATCGCCAGCACAACATACGTTGCCGAATGCTGAGAGCTTAAGCACATTTTCTGAGCGCATATGTCGCGTTTGGTCTCAAATCATCAACGATATCAATGACAATCTCCTTATCGTCACGCATGGTGGCGTCATTCGTATGATTCTTGCTCATGTATTGGAGTTAGATTGGCGTAACCCAAAGTGGTATTCGACGTTGTCGATAGGAAACGCTTCTGTCACGCATGTAACAATTACCATAGATGAGCAAATTTACGCCTCGGTGCGTTCGATTGGCGTACCTCTTTTAACTCGTTAATTTATAAATATTAAAATGCCCAGAACGATATTGCTTACGGGCATAGTCACGGAAGATGTCAGTGGAAGCCCATCTGCTAGGTGCAGGAAGCGAAAATTGACTCAGTTACATAAAAAGGAAATATAGAAATGACAACGCCGAGTTGGGATTTGTCCATCGTTTATAACGACCTTTCTGACCCACGAATTCAAGACGATATTGCTCTTGTGGAACAATGTATTGATCTTTTGAATAAACAATCAGCAGATTGTGGCAACGTAGAGATCATGCAAAATGCGATTTTAACCAATGAAGCCGCGAGTCGTTTAGCGGGTACAGTTGCAAATTTTGCGAGTTGTTATGCTTCTGTTGATGCAACAAACGCCGAAGCGAAATCGTTACTTGGTAAAATGACCCGCATCTTTTCGGAGCTTTCCCAAGCGTTCAGTCCCTTTGATTTGACACTAACGTATGCCGACGAAGAGTTTATCTTGCGCGTGTTAGACCATGAGAATCCTGATATCAGTGGGCAAGCTTTTTCTATCTTGAATTCTAGAAAGTTGGCGGATACTCGTCTTAGCAACGCAGAAGAACAGTTACTGGCTGCGATGAGTGTGGATGGCAAATCGGCTTGGGGTAACCTATACGATAACCTGACTGGCTCATTGAAAGTGAAGCTTGAGTACACAGATGGTAATAGTGAAGAGCTTGGGTTTTCTCAAGCGGTAAGCATTCTTTATGGTTCTGAATTCGAGCGTCAAGAAGCCGCGTGGCGAGGCGTACAAGATGCAATGCAAACGCACCAAGAATCATTCGCTGCGATTTTGAATGCATTAGCAGGATGGCGCTTAACTGAAAACAAAAAGCGTTCTACGAAGCGTGAAGTTCACTTCCTAGAGCCGAGTTTGCATGGTAGCCGAATCCAAGCTGAAACTTTAAATGCGATGATGACCGTAGCCAAAGACAGTCGAGCTATTGGTCAGAAAGCGGGTTTATTGATGGCGCAAGTACATGGTCTGGATGAGATGAAACCTTGGAATCATCTGGCAGCTATGCCCGCCTTGAGCGGTGAAGCGAAGGTCTACGACTTTGATGAAGCGATTGAGGTTATTTGTGAAGCATTTGAAACAGTAAACTCTGAGATGTCGGAATTTGTCCGTTTGATGGTACAAAATGGTTGGATTGATGCCGCGCCAAATGCTAACAAGCGTCTTGGCGCATACTGCACCAAACTGCCAGCAACGCGAACACCACTTGTGTTTATGACTTGGAGTGGCAGCCGTTCAGACCTTATGACTCTGGCACATGAACTTGGCCATGCGTTCCATAACTGGGTTATTCGTGATTTGCCACTTTGCCAAACTTACTACCCAATGACGTTAGCAGAAACCGCCTCTATCTTTGCAGAAAACATCGTTCGTGATCATTTGATTTCGAAAGCTGAGAGCGTTGATGAAAAGCTCGAGATGTTGTGGGAAGAGTTGTCATCTGCGCTAGCTATAATGATCAACATTCCGGTTCGCTACGAGTTTGAAAAATCGTTTTATGAACGCCGCCAGGATGGAGAGTTAACCGCAGATGAATTCTGTGAGTTGATGTCAGAAACTTGGAAAGAATGGTATGGCGACGTAATGAGCGAACCGGATCCGTACTTCTGGGCAAGCAAGCTGCACTTTTCTATTGATAGCGTGAGCTTTTATAACTACCCATACCTATTTGGTTTCTTGTTTAGCAAGGGTATCTATGCACAGCGAGAAACCAAAGGCGAAGCGTTTTACACCGATTACATCAATTTGCTGCGCGATACAGGCTGCATGATGGCGGAAGATGTCGTCGAAAAGCACCTGTCGATGGATTTAACCCAGCCAACGTTTTGGCAGCAGAGTGTTGAGCTAGTGCGTGAAAAAGTCGATGAGTTTGAGCGTTTGCTCGCACAGCGCGGCTAAGTTTTTCGCAGTGTTGATGCATAATCTGCTTTATAGCTACAAAAATTTGATCAAATCATAATGATCTTAATCAGGGCTGTGGTAAAGTTCACAGCCCTAACACTTTGTAATTGTTTGAAAATTAAACGCCTCAATGCTTGATTTGAGTGCCTGGCGCGAAAAGGCATCGGATTTTCGAGGGAAATAGTGATTTCTACTCATAAGTGAGATCGCAGCAACAAAAATCCTTTGTACAATTTATTAACATATCCGCCGTGCTATTAAGGAGTAACGCATGACGAAGTCTCTCTTTCGCCAATCGTTTTTAACTGACACGTTAGATGTTCATATTGATGTTGCACCAGCGGAGCAGGTGCTTTCTAACGGTGTAAAACTTAAACTCTATCAGCGTGGTGTATTAGAAGTAATCCCTGCGAATTATACTCAGGATACGAAGAACATCATCATCTCTTGTGGGGTTCACGGAGATGAAACCGCACCGATGGAGCTGGTGGATTCCATTATTCAAGACATAGAATCTGGGTTCCAGACGGTCGATACCCGTTGTCTGTTCATTATCGCTCACCCAGAATCCACTCTGGCGCACACGCGATTCCTCGAAGAAAACCTCAACCGTCTGTTTGACGAAAAAGAACACAAACAGACAAAAGAGCTTGTTATCGCCGATACGCTTAAGCTGCTTGTTCGAGATTTTTATCAGGATACCGACCCGACAACACGCTGGCACCTTGATTTACACTGCGCGATTAGAGGCTCGAAGCACTATACGTTTGCAGTAAGTCCTAAGACTCGTCATCCTGTGCGCAGCAAGGCATTGATCGATTTCTTGGACAGTGCACACATTGAAGCAGTGCTCCTGTCAAACTCACCATCGAGTACGTTTAGCTGGTACAGTGCCGAGAACTTTGGTGCGCAGGCTCTCACGATGGAGCTTGGACGCGTGGCTCGTATTGGTGAAAATGACCTCGATAAACTGACCGCGTTTGATTTGTCTTTACGTAATTTGATTGCGGAAACGAAGCCAGAACACCTACCAAAACCATGCATTAAGTATCGCGTAAGTCGCACAATCGTTCGTTTGAACGAAGACTTTGACTTTATGTTCGACGACAATGTTGAAAACTTCACCTCATTTGTTCACGGCGAAGTGTTTGGTCATGATGGCGACAAACCATTAATGGCGAAGAATGAAAACGAAGCGATTGTCTTCCCGAATCGCCACGTCGCAATAGGTCAACGCGCAGCTCTGATGGTTTGTGAAGTGAAAACCCGTTTTGAAGAGGGTGAGTTGGTTTACGATTAATCCAACATTGCTTTGAGAAGTTAATTGCAATTTACCGAGGCTTAACTGTAAGGTTAAGCCTCGTTTGTTTGTATCGGCTGCTATGGATTTTCGACAACTTATCCTGAACAAGGAGCGACGCTGGCAACGTAACCTGATGGTTATGTCGATCGTGCTCGCTGTACTCTCTGCCATTCACTTGATGGTCGGAGAAATTTTTCTTTCTCCTTTTCAATCCTTATCTGCATTTGAACAGAAGTTATTGGTGGACTTGCGTTTACCGAGGTTAGTGTCTGCGGCAATTATTGGTGCTGCGTTAGCGGTATCTGGCGCGACGTTACAAGTGTTGCTTGGGAACGTGTTGGCTGAACCTGGCGTGCTTGGTATCTCTGGTGGCGCAAGCTTAGCAATGGTCTTAATCATGTTCGCGTCACCTGTTCTTCCTACCCCGATTGTTTTTATGTTGGCAGCGATTGCTGGCTCGATGGTATTCACGTTTGTTTTGGTGGCGATAGCAAGGGCAATGCACCTGACGACGGCTCGATTGCTTTTGGTAGGGGTCGCATTGGGTATTTTATCGAGCGCGATTGTGACGTGGGCATTTTACTTTAGTGATGATCTCAGTTTACGCCAACTGATGTATTGGTTAATGGGCAGTATTGGCGGTGCAAGTTGGTATCAACATACCGTTACTTTGGTGATGTTACCGGTGCTTATCTGGTTATGTTGTAAAGGCAAGTCGCTTGATAAATTGATGCTGGGTGAGATTCATGCGACCCAATTGGGTGTCGATGTGCATCAAATGCGTTGGAAATTGATCCTCGCCATTTCTGTTTTGGTGGGTAGTTCAGTCGCTTTGGGTGGCATCATCAGTTTTGTTGGTTTGGTGGTGCCGCACTTGTTGCGTTTGGCTTTTGGTACGGAAAACCGTTATTTATTGCCACTTTCTGCAATATCTGGTGCTGCGTTGCTTGTATTTGCTGACATCGGCGCAAGACTGTTATTGGACTCCGCAGAGTTACCTTTAGGTGTCATGACAACATCGATTGGCGCACCTATTTTCATCTGGATGCTGGTGAAGAGTCATGATGCACGTTAAACATATGTCGGTTGGTAGTCGATTATTGCCTCTTTCTTTTGAATGCAAAGCTGGCGAAATCGTACATATCGTTGGGCCTAATGGTTCCGGTAAGAGTACTTTATTGGCTGCGATTTCTGGTACGTTAAGTCACCGAGACGGTATGAGTGGTGAAGTGTACGTTGGCAACAAAAACTTGCTTACTTTACCGTTGTCAGAGCAAGCTCATGTTCGAGGTTATTTGTGTCAGCAATCGCGCCCAGCGTTTAATGTTGATGTGTTTCAGTATCTCGCTTTATCTCTGCCAAGTGGTGCTGAGATTGCGGATATCAAAGTGCGTGATGCCGTCAATATGGTGGTGGAGCTGGTACAACTGCAAGATAAGCTTCATCGCAGTATTCAAACATTATCCGGTGGTGAGTGGCAGCGTGTCCGATTAGCAGGTGTATGTTTGCAGGTGTGGCGTACCATTAATCCTTTTTCGCAGTTTTTAATTTTGGATGAGCCAGCAGCACCGTTAGATATTGCGCAAGAGGGTCTGCTCTATCAATTGATTAACGCTATGGCGGCGCAGGGAATTGGAGTATTGGTTGCTAATCACGATCTCAATCGCACATTAAAGCACGCAGATAAAGTATTGCTGCTTAACAACGGTGTGCTGCACTCATCAGGAAGTGCCGATACTGTGCTAACGGAAGAAGCTCTCGGGGAAGTGTTCAATACTCAAGTCAAAAAGGTCATCGTAGATGAGCAACCTTATTTAATCTTTGATTAGTATTTAGGGACAATAAAAAAACGACCTACTTGAGGTCGTTTTTTTAATCGAGAAAGCCAAACTCAACGCTTACTGAGTTAGCGGTTTTAGATCTGCTGGGCGGTAGTAAACAGATTTGAGTACTTTGCCTTTACGAATGGTTTTACCTTCCGATACGAAATCTTCGGCGCATTTCGCGATGATGTATTCACCTTTCTGCACCGCCATCAACTTGATGCCTTGTTCTGCGTAGAATGCTTCTGTTTCTGAGTACTCTTGCTCGTTACGGCATACTTTGCTCATGTTGCTTGAGTGCACTTCATCCCAGCAAGGAATAAATTCAATACCACGGTTTACTGCAACGTTTAATAGAAGATCAATTAAGTAGCTGATCGCTAGGTTGTCTTCTACTTTGCTGTGGCCAAGATGAACGAGACGGCCCATTAATACATACACGCTGTCTACGATGGCATCTGCTTGCTCAGTTTTACAATCTGCTTCTGCTAGCTCTGTTAGCTCTTCGATCGCCAAAGAGGTGTGTAGTGTGTCTGCTTGCGTATCAAGGCTTGCAGCGTCTGCGACTGGTAAGTCGAACGTACTACGGAACTCGGTGATATCACGGTATAAGTGATCAAAAATCTCTTGGGTTAGCTTTGACAGTTGCATTCTAATTTCCATTGAATCGATTGAAGCGGCAATGATACCAAACCGCACTTTGAACCCCAAGGGCATTGCATCTAACTGGTGATAAATCTGCCTTTGGGGAATGGTGGGGCTTAACGAAATAGGTAAGGGAACAGCTTTTTACGTTCTTCCTCTGAGAGGGAGGAAACACGAGCGATGTTTGTATCGGGAATGGATTCAGGATCAGGATAGTGTTTTAGTACCTTTTCCATACTCTCTTCGCGAATCAAATGGAAGATCGGGTAAGGAGAACGATTGGTCAGGTTTTCGTCGTCTTCAGGCTTTGCGCCGCCAAAACAGTAATCAGGATGGAAAGTCGCTACTTGGAAAATACCTTCCCAGTTTTGCTGCTTAATTAATCCTTCAACCCAATCTATGCAAAAGTTGTAGTCCCAGAAATCTTGTAGCATGTTGGGAACCACAACCAACGTGGTCTCAAGTTGTTCGGGCTCTGTGTTACTCAGCTCAATCAGTTGCAATAAAATATCTTCAAGAAGCGTTTCTTCTTGAGTCGCTTCACTAACAAAGATTTTGATTTGTTTATTACGTTGCGGCTTGGCAGCAAACGGACAAAGGTTGAGACCGATTACTACATCGTTGAGCCATTGATCGACCTGTTGAGTGATCGCTTCGATATCTGTGTTTTGTGTTGAACGCGTTGACATACGACTTTCTGGTTTTTTATTAAAGTAGCGCAAGCATAGCAGAGTTGGTTATCCAAGTAACCAGAGAGGTATTACGCAAGTGAGCGTACCTTAGCTACTCTTTAAACTCGCAGCGTCAGGTGTTTGGTCAGTGTGCTTTCTTTCGGCAATGTGTTTCAAATAAGCAATCGCAGCAAACATCGCTAGGTAGACGGCGCTTCCCCCCATAAGAACACTCGACCAACCATCATGCTGCCAACAATAAAGAAGTAAGAATCCTCCTAAGCTACCGCCTACGTAGTAGTGTACTAAGTAGAGCGCTGTCGCGGTGGCTTTGGCGCGAGTGGCGTTCTGACCGACCCAACCGTAGGCGAGGGTATGAGTAAAGAAGGCACCAAAACTTATCAGCAACAACCCAAATAGCATTGCAGTCAAGCTTTCAACCGCCGCAATCCACATCCCCGTCATGCTTACTATCGTGCCTAAGAACATACCGAGGATTGATGAATAACGTTTACTCCAGTGGCCTGCGCAACGAGAGGAGAAAGTCCCTCCCAAGTAACAAATAAAGATCAGTGAGGCCAACCCGACGGGCACATTGTGAGGTTCACTCACCAGACGGAAACCCATGACGGAGTAAAGGTTGACGAACAAAGCAAAGTTGAGTCCTCCTATCAGCATCGCGAACCACACGCGTTGGTTTTTAAAATGACCAATAAGCGCACGATTTTGATGGCGCAAGCTGCTTGATGACGGGGTGAAGTTGCGCTGTGTTGGTAATAAATAGTGAACGCCAATGACACCAAGAAGAGTGAACACCATCATAACTTCAATGGCGACATCAACACTGAAATTGTCCGCCAATAAGCCGCCGCTAATACGCCCTGCAATACCGCCTAATGAGTTAGCCGCAATGTACGTTCCAATTGCCATCGAGAAAGCGTGCTTGTCGAGCTCTTCTGCCATGTAAGCCACGGCGACCGCAGCAAAAGCTGCGAGCGCGACACCGATCAGTGCTCGACATACCACCAAAAACAGAAATGAGTCACCAAACAGCATCAAAGCGGAAAGGGTAGGAATCGAAAACAGACCAGCCATCATGACTGGCTTTCGTCCCACTGATTCTGACAACACAGCCATCGGAACGAGGCTAAAAGAGAGAGCGAGTGTTGAGGCCGCAAATAACCAGTTCACTTGCGTTTCTGAGATCGTGAAAATTTGGGCAAAAGTGGGCAGCATTGGCTGTAGTAGGTATAAATTTGAAAAAACCAAGAAGGAACCAAGCGCTAGCGAGAGCGTAATGCGTTTGTATTCCGGTGTGCCAAAACTGACCATGAATCCTGCCTAATGTGAGCAAATGGAGAGACTGTGATCAATCTATCAGTTCGTTATAAATTAAAAAAATATATTAAAAATATGGACACCATATATTTATGATCTAATGGAATCGAAACAACTTAAACATTTTCTGGCGGTCGCTGAACATGGAAATATTACCCATGCGGCGAAAGCCCTGCATATTGCCCAGCCCGCATTAAGCATTTCTATCAAAAAGTTTGAGCAGTCTTTGGGCGTTACCCTATTTCGCCGTGATGATAAAAAAATCAGCTTAACGAAAGAGGGCGAAACGCTACTTATACATGCCAAGCGGGTGATTCAACAGTTGCACGACGCGCAGCTCGCGATTGATGAGTTGAAAGGCTTAGCGAAAGGCGAAGTAAGGCTCGGGACGCCATCAATGATGGGCAGTTATTTCTTTCCACGAATTGTGATGGCGTTTAAAAGCCAGTTCCCGGAGTTAAAATTGACCTTGGTCGAAGCTGGGACTCAATCGATTCGTCGTATGCTGCTCAATGGTCAACTCGATATCGGTGTGATCAGTTGTGATAACGTGCCTGATGACCTAGAAACTGACCATTTGTTTACTAGCCAAATGGTCGCAGTTGTTTCACATGAGCATGAGTTAGCCCAGCGACACGCTCTTACTTTTGATGAGTTCTTTGAACACGATTTGGTTATGTTTCAGCATGGCTATTTTCACCGTGAATTTTTGGATCAGGTGAGTGAGGAGCATGGGTTTACCATGAAGTCATCATTCGAGACCAACTTACTGCCTTTGATTTTGAGTATTGTAAAACAAGAGTTTGCGATTACCGCGTTACTGGAATTGGTGACTCAACATGAGTCGGGCGTTGTTGGCTTACCGTTTGAACCACCAGTGACGCTGGATCTGGCACTTGCTTGGCGCAAGCAGGGGTACTTATCAATAGCAGATCGAACGTTTATCGACTTTATCAAGCGCTACGTTTAAACGCAGCGCAAGTTCATCGTCCGAGCACTAGTCGCCTTTGTACATCTTCTCGAAGTTCTTTGGGTTCCAGCCAATCATTACCCGATCACCAATTTTTAAAACTGGCACTGAACGAGCACCAAGCGCATCAAGTTCTTTGCGACCGCGTTGCATCTTAGCATTGCACAAACGATAGTTAATATTTTTCGAATCCAGATAACGTTGAGCATCTTTGCAGTGAGGGCATTTGTCTTTGACGTAAAGAACGACACGTTTCATTGAGTTTCTCTCCATTATCATTGGGAGGCGAAGTTTAACGGCCTTTCACAATAAATGAAAGGCGAAAGCTAAGGTGAAACTGTCCTTTATCTCAGGTATATTGAGCGCCTTTATTTTGTCATAACAGACGTTAATTCTATGCATCCGTCACTTCGATACATTCAAGGCTACCCACAAAACATTGTAGAGCAGGTGAGCTCATTGATAACGAGTGGCAAGTTTGTTCCTTGGTTCGAAAAGCGCTATCCCGATAGGCACCAAATCAAAAGCGAAAGGGCGCTCTATGAGTACGCCATGGCAATCAAAAACCGCTACATGAAGAAAGCCGCGCCAATCAGTAAAGTTGTCTACGATAAGAAAATTCACGCGGTAAACAACGCGCTTGGTTTGCACAGTGTAATCAGTAGAAACCATGGCGGTAAGCTGAAGTCGAAAAACGAGATTCGCATTGCCAATGTATTTAAAGATGCGCCCGAGCCACTATTAAGAATGCTGGTGGTACATGAGTTGGCACATACTCGTGAGAAAAACCACGACAAGGCGTTCTATCAGTTATGTTGCTATATGGAGCCTGAGTATCACCAACTCGAATTTGATGCTCGTTTGTTTATGATTTACCTCGATTTAAAAGCGAATTTGAATGAAGAACAATAATCACAACGCGAAGCAAGCAAAGCCAAAGGCTTCAATGGCGGGTCAGAAGAAAGACGCGAATAAAGACAAGCCGCAGCGTGTTAAAGACAAAGTTGCGCGCAAATCCCCTCAGCCTGCAGGAAAGAGCGAAGTCGAGTTCATAAAAATAGCGAAGAATGGTTTGCATGAGCGTAATGTTCATCGAGGTCGTTACGATTTTAAAAAACTCGTGGAAAGTGAACCACAGTTAAAGCCATTCGTTATCAAAAATCCGAAAGGGGAAGATTCCATAAACTTCTCTGATCCTAACGCGGTTAAAATGCTCAATAAAGCATTGCTTGCTGCGTATTATGGTGTCGAGTTCTGGGACATTCCCGACACCTACCTTTGCCCACCGATTCCGGGCCGCGCTGATTACATTCACCGAGTGGCAGAACTACTTGATAGTGAAGTAAAAGGTCAGTACGCGCACCAAAAAGTGAAAGCGTTGGACATCGGCGTGGGAGCAAACTGTATTTATCCGATTGTTGGTGTAACAAAATACGGTTGGCACTATACGGGCAGCGATGTCGATCCAAAATCCATCCAATCGGCTCAAACGATCGTAGAGCACAATCGTGTTTTGACGGGAAAAATTGCACTGATACAGCAATACAATGATGCCAATATTTATCGAGGTATCATTCAACCGAATGATCGTTATGATGTGACGACATGTAATCCGCCATTCCACCGTTCGGCGGAAGATGCCGCTATGGGCAGCCAGCGTAAAATCGATAATCTAAAAGCAAACCAGCGTAAGAAAGGGCTAAAACCTCAAACCGCACAAGTAAAGACAAGTAAACCTGCGTTGAATTTTGGCGGTCAAAACGCTGAATTGTGGTGTGAAGGCGGAGAAGCGGCGTTTATCCGAAAAATGGCGAATGAAAGCCAAGCTTTTGCCGCACAGGTCTTGTGGTTTACGACACTTATATCCAAAAAAGACAACGTTCGCCCGATGCGCAAGCAGCTTGAAAAATTGGGTGTGAAGGCCATTCGTGTGGTTGAAATGAGTCAAGGGCAGAAAGTGAGCCGCTTTGTAGCTTGGTCATACATGGATAAGCAACAGCGCAAAGCATGGATTGAACTAAAGTAACGTTGACCGTTTCACACTGAACAATAAAGTAGAAAGCCCGCTGATATCAGCGGGCTTCTATTTTGGGAGATCTAAAACTTAATGATGGGCTCACAATCTAGTGAACTGAGAGAGACAAAAGTATCTGTTTTGGCATAGTACAAGCCACAGGTTTCACCTCTGATCTGCAACGTATATTGGTCTGGAAGATCCGTATAGCTGCCATCCAACAGTTGATTGTTTTTCCCTTTTACTCGTCCTTTTTCAATCAACACATGCGGTGAGGATTCAAATACGTTATTTGCGATTCTAGGTGCTGGTGTCCCTTGGATTTCTGCGATCGCGTTTTGAATCTCTATGACTGTTTCCGGAGAGTTCTTTTTACTCAATGCTTCAACGGGTTCTTGTGACATAGCTTGGCATCCTATCAAAGAAATCGAAGTGCCTAAGAAAAGCGCAACCCGAATCAGTATTCGTAAAAAGTTAGTTGATCTCAACATGAATTGCCTCTGTTCGTAGCGGAGAGCGAAGATCGCTTAACTCCGGAGATGAAATGTTACGCGGCATGGCGTTGAAACTTGAAGAGGAGACTGGCGGACAGGTTCCAGTTTCCATGTAGTTTAGTGCCGCAGAAAGCATACCTTCAGACGGATCGCCTAATGGTTTTGTTAGGTCGTCATTGACCCAGCAACCTTCCACTCTGTTGTTTAAGCCTAACTCGGTATTGATTTGGCTCTTTGGAGTAGGAATAAAACCATCAGCGAAGTCGCCAAATTTTTTCTCGTTCGCCGACTTGAACTGAATAGTGTAGTACATAGTGCCGCAGTTTTGTTCTGGTGAGAACCCATACGGTTTACCTGTGGTTGTTGAGCCTATTTGGATAACCTCCACATCAATGCCGCGCAAAGCGTTGATCAACAGTTCACTTGAGGAAGCCGTGCCTCCTGAAGTCAGTACATATACGCGCTTTTTGTTCAGTGTCGGAAGCACTTGGTCCGAATATTTCTGTGCTGCCCAGTCTATTGCTAGATTCGTAAAGCGATAGATGTTATCCCCATCTTTAATGGTACGCATCACTTTGTCATTATGAATCAACTCACTGAAGACTCGGTTCTGACCAGCACCGCTTAGCATGTAGCCTACTTGCGAGGACTGAAGGACTAAGCCACCGCCGTTGTAACGTAAATCAACGACGATCTCGTCAACATTCTCTGCTGAGAGCGTACTGAACGCCTCAATAAGCGGGGCTTGAGCGCTTGGTTCAAAGGAGTTGTATTGCAGATAGCCGATCCGCATACCATTTTGTGTAATCACTTTGGCATTTTTAACTGGAGAGGTCATGACATCAGAGGCGGTAAGCGTCACGGTTTTCTCTAGACCGCCAACACTCTCAAATGTGAAGGTGTAATCTTGATTGATGTCAGGGTTAAAGAGCGTTTTATTAATAAAATCAATGTCGGACTGACTACCGGTGTTAACCACATCAATATTATTGATTTTCAGAAGCTTATCACCACGAGCAATGCCGCTTCTATCAGCTGGCGAGGCTTCTTCAGTGTAGGAAATACGAACGTCTCGAGGTTGTACGCCACGTAGGAATGCCCAGTTAAAACCAAATCCAGCAACTAAACCGGATTGCGATGATTTCATATCATCCTCATAAGGGACGGTAAAATGGAAGCGATCTTTTGGTTTACCCGTCGCGGTAGTAGCAGAGGTGACCAGCGTATTGAAGTAATCAGTAACAGTTTTGTAGTTTGCTGGATTATTATCAGGAACCTCGTCATACCATAGATACGTTTCGTTAGTAAAAGCTCTTAAAAAGAGTTTTTCGTGTAATGCAGAGCCCAATTTATCTGGATAGGCGGCATAGTTGTCATATGGGTCCAGTCCGACGCGGGGCGTTTCACATTGGTTGATAAACGTTTTCGACGGTTGGCTAAAATCATGAACTTTCCACGTTGGACCGTTTGCACTGCTAGTGGACGGAGTAGGTGATGAGCTATCACCGCCACCACCGCCACAGCCTTGTAATAATGCGAGAGTGACTGCCGTTGCTAAAGAATACTTAAATTTCACTTTTCTATGTCCTTATAAATAATAGAATTATAATTATGTGTTTTGCTTTTGTTTTTATTAGCTAGGTGAATGTATTAATTTAATTTGTTCGTCTGCAAATTTATAGTTAAATAGTGTGAGGTAAATAACGTAAAAAAGTTGTCTTTTATACTTAAGCTAAATTAGTCATTACTTAAGTTTTCTGTCTATTTCAAAAGAGCTAACAAGACAATTAATAAGTGTGAAATTAAGACAAGTTCTTAGTTGACTAAGCGACGCTTGCTAAATAAAAAATCAGAATTAGATTCAGGAAACGCTTTGAATCAATAGTTTGGTAGGGATATATGATGTTATCTCGGGGGTGTTTGATTTATTTATCTGATGCTTTAACTTAATTTAGTGAGTTGAGCGACGTGCTTTAATAAGCTTCCGTCAATGTTAGGTAAATCATCAGCGAAAAATATCTGAGCACCGGGAGTGCAGCGCATTAATATATTTGTTAGTTCACCTTCATTGTTGGAAGTGTTAACTGCGTTAAGTTTCGCTAATTTATTACAAAGCTCGTCCTCTATTTGCACTTTCTGCTCTTCGGTGAGCCTAATGCGACCTATACATACGCCTGGGTTGATATCATGAGAAAGCGAATCTTGTTGAAATCGCTCTTTGAATAAGGTGTCTAATGCCGTACCTTCTTCCATAATAAATCGACGACCAGAACGGTAAAACAAGCCGTCTCCGAAGTTTTCGACATATCCTAGAATTTCCGCGATACGCAAATAGAATCGTAAGCTTGTATCAGAAAGTCCGTAAGTTTGGGCTATCTCTTGCGGTTTAATATCACGAGAAGTCAGCATATAAATAAAATCAAGTAAATAAGGATGCTCAACGAAAAGGGCGCTCTCTTCATCTGTTAGCATTTGCTCGTTTTGGTGCTGAAGCTCGTTGGCTAAGGTTGCGAGTTCGATGAGATCGGTATTCAGGTAGTTCAGATAAATAAGTACTTTATCCAAACCTAAAGCTGGATTATGTAGGTGGCGTTTAATACTAGATAAAGGGATGCCACTTTTCTCTGACAAGGAATTGTAGCAAAGCCCTTCTTCTTTAATCTTTTGTCGTAGCGCTGCAAGTAAAAACTTTGGTCCAACATTCATCCTTGAATATCACCTTATTCGTTATTCCGTTTACTGGCTGATATTTTGCCTTTCAAGCAGCAGGTTTCGAATCGCTGTGCCCGCTTCTAGAATGTGTTTTTTCAGCAGGTACTTGGCGCCTTCGATATCACGATTTTGGCACATTTCAAACAAGTTTAAGTGCTCTTCTTCTGCCTTTTTAATGCCTGTAGTAAACAATAGCTGCATGCGTATGTATCGGTCACACTTTGTGTTCAGGTTGTAAATGACGTCCATAGTTTCAGGCATGTTGGCTGGCGCATATAGGGCTTTGTGGAACTCGTAGTTGTAGTTGCTCCATTCTTCTACTTCGTCGCCACTGTTCACTACTGACTCGAAACGTTCGCGAACTTCGCGCGCGCGTTCAAGGTCAGCGTCTGTCATATTTTGAATCGCGCGCTCTAAAATGTGGCATTCCACGACAGCGCGCAGTTCAAATAGCTCATTGATTTTCTCTGGAGATAGCTCAGTGACCGTCGCACCTTTGTGAGGTTCAAAGCTAACGAGTCCTTGTGCTTCCAATTGAACTAACGCTTCACGCACAGGAATTCGGCTAACATTAAACTCTTTTGCTAACGCATCTTGACGTAAAGGTTGACCAGTTTTTAACTCGCCCTTCAAGATCTGAGTTCGAATTGCTTCCTCAACGAGCTGAGTGCGCGTTTTAAAAACAGGTTTCTGTGACATTGAAGTCTCCCGTGAAATTAATATTGTATCCAATCCATTTTACTTTAGTAGTTTATTGTTTTTCTGGCACAAACCAACTAGGAAAGAAGGTTTTGAGAAGTAGAGTGAAATAAAAGGCATCAGTTGATGCCTTTTTGAGCCATTTGTTGATCTTATTGGGACACACTGCCATCTATGGCGCGTTGGATACCCAGTGGGTTCGACGCTTTTAATGAATCCGGCAATAAAGATTCTGGCAAAGCTTGATAAGCGACCGGACGCAACCAACGATGAATAGCCTCCGCACCGACAGATGTTGAGGCAGAATTGGTTGAAGCAGGATATGGTCCACCATGAACCATAGCGTAACCAACCTCGACGCCAGTTGGCCAACCGTTGAATACAATGCGTCCCGCGATTTCTTCCAAACTTGGAAGCAGTTGCTTCGCTTGTTCTTCGTCTTCAGCGGTAGCGTGAAGGGTTGCGGTGAGCGAGCCAGTCAGTGAATCACTCAGTTTCAACATGTTATCGAAATCTTCACAGATTACGATTAACGATTGAGGACCAAATATTTCTTCCTCCCATTGCGGGTTTTTACGCCAGTTTTTACTGTCCGTCACGAACAGTGCTGGTGAGACATTGGTCGCTTCTGCTTGTTCAGAGCGAATTACATTAATGCCCGTTTCGGAAGCTCGCTTGTTAACTTCTGATTCATACGTTTCTCGGATTCCTTGCGTTAGCAAAGTGGCCGTTGATTGTTGTCGAATTAACCCTTGAGCAGTTTCGATAAAGGCTTGCGTTTCTGGGCTATTCAAGACAAATACAACGCCTGGTTTTGTACAAAATTGTCCACAGCCCAAAGTCATAGAAGCCACAAACTCTTCAGCCAATGATGCGTTTGCTCGTATGGCTGAAGGGAGAATAAATGTTGGGTTAATCGCCCCTAGTTCGCCATAGAAGGGGATTGGCTCTGGTCTTTGCTGAGCTAGGTTAAACAGCGCACGGCCACCACCGACTGAGCCTGTAAAACCAACCCCTTTAATTTTTGGATGGGTAACGAGTGCTTGGCCAAGTGCGCGTTTGTTGCCTTGCAATAGCGTGAAGATGGCTTGCGGTAAGCACTCTTTCTCAAGTGCAGCCTCAATACACTCAGCAACAAGTTGACTGGTGCCAGGGTGGGCGGTATGGCCTTTTACAATCACAGGACAGCCAGCTGCCAGTGCCGAAGCCGTATCACCACCTGCAGTAGAAAATGCGAGCGGAAAATTAGACGCACCAAACACGGCGACAGGGCCAATTGCGATTTGCTGACGACGAATATCTGGTTTCGGCAGTGGTTGACGGTCTGGGTTTGGCGTATCGAAAATTGCTTGATGGTGATTACCTGATCTCACAACCTCGGCAAATAGTCGTAATTGGTTGGCGGTACGTCCTATTTCACCGCTTAAACGTGCTTCGGGAAGGGCAGTTTCTAAATGAGCACGAGCAACGATTTCTTCACTCTTCACTTCCAATTCAGAGGCGATAGAGCAAAGTAAGCTCGCTCGCTTTGCATTGCTTAGTTGGCGAAACTCACGCGCAACGCTTTGGGCGGCTGAGGCGGCTTGATTAACTTCTTGCTCTCCATGTACCGGAAACGCTATAGGTAGAGGCTCACCAGTAAAGGCGTTGACTGCGTAAAAAGTGGTTGGTTCTTGTGGGGTCATCATTCTTCCTTACTATCCTTATTACTTCACTTCAAATCCGTACGCATATGGGTCTTCATCGTCTACCCATATCGTGTTGTGACCGTATATTTGTGCCCATCCTTCAATGCTTGGCAAAATAGCGGCTTTGCCATTCACTTCGGTGATGCCTTCTATACGTCCTTGAAATAGGCTGCCGATGATACTTTCGTGAACAAAGTCTTCCCCTTGATTGAGTTTGCCTCTTGCATGCCATTGCGCCATACGTGCACTTGTTCCCGTACCACATGGCGAACGATCCAACGCTTTGTCGCCGTAAAACACAGCATTTCGGGCGGTGGCGTTTTCTTGAGTGGGCTCTCCGGTCCATAGCACGTGAGAAACACCGCACACTGTTGGATCTTTTGGATGTACGCACTCAACCGCTCGAGATACCGCTTCGCGAACTTTTGGTGAAAGCATCAAAATTTCATCTGGAGAGTAGTGTTCAAGTCCGGCGTAGTTTTCTTGAGGATCGACGATTACGTAATAGTTTCCGCCATAAGCAACATCGACAGTGAGCTCACCTAAGCCCTCTATGTCCACGGTTACGTCTTGGTGGGCAAGGTAAGCTGGTACGTTAAATATCTTCACCGACGTGACCTTGTCACCTTTTGTTTGGTAGTGCACTTCGATTTGTCCTGCTGGGACATCAAGTATCAAACGGCCTTCTTTTTTGGGAGTGATAAGGCGATTCTCGATAGCGGTAGTGACGGTTCCAATGGTGCCGTGGCCACACATTGGTAAGCAGCCACTGGTTTCAATAAACAGAATTGAAGCGTCTGCGTTATCGCTGCAAGGAGGCAAGACAACGGACCCCGACATCATTGAGTGTCCGCGAGGCTCAAACATGAGTGCCTGACGAATCCAATCATAATGCTCAAGAAAGTATTGGCGCTTTTCGCTCATGGTATTGCCTTCGAGTGGAGGCACACCGCCTGCTACCAGCCTAACTGGGTTGCCGCAGGTGTGGGCATCAATACAGAAAAAAGTTCCTTGTCTCATTTTTCGCTCCTTGCTGAAAAAATGGTTGAATTAAACAATAGTGATGTTAACGTAATGTAAAATATATTGTATACAATCTACGTTTTCAAGTGTGACTCGGAGCATATTTATGTTGGTCAAGGATGAAACTAAAAAGGAAAGGATCGCTGTGATAGGTGCGGGGATTATTGGCTTATCAATTGGCTTGAAATTGCAGCAGCAAGGTTATCAAGTCACGATTTTTGATCCCAATGGCGTGGGGAATGGATGCTCTAAGGGAAATGCAGGCCATATCGCGACTGAGCAAATCTTCCCTCTTGCAACGCCAGCGCTGCTTCCACAATTACCTAAAATGCTGCTAGATCCCAAAAGTCCGGTTTCGATCCGTTGGCAAGATATTCCAAACACAATCGGGTGGATGATTCGTTTTCTATTACAAACCAAGCCATCAGCCGCGGAGCGGGCAAAAAACGCGATTAAGAGTCTTAACGAGCGGTCAGTGGCAAGTTGGCGTGGCGTGCTTGATTCAATCGGAAAAGCGCATCTAATAAAAATGAATGGTTCATTGCTCACTTTTGAAAACGAGAAACTGTTTCAGAATTATCAAAGCACGCTTAACTCACTGGCTAAAAACGGTGTGGCGTATCAAGTTTGGACACAAGAGGAGATTCGAGAGCGGATACCTGATCTCAGCCATAAGGTTCGTGTCGGCGTCTTTTTTCCCGATACAGGTCATACGCTAGACCCCTATCAGCTCTGTGTTGAGCTAAGTGAAGCTTTTGAAGTTATTGGCGGTAAGGTTTTACAAAAAGATGTATCTGCGTTGGCGAAAAATGGCGAGGTGCTGGTTGAGTCTCAAACGTATTCATTTGACCGAATCATTGTTGCTGCTGGTGTACATTCTAAGCCTTTGATACGGCAGCTAACCGGAGTCAAAGTGCCTATTCAAGCCGAGCGTGGTTATCACCTAATGGTGGATGACAAGCGTGATGTACTGCCATTTCCTATTAGCTCTGCAGATAGAAAATTCATCATGACTCCGATGTCTGGCGGGCTACGCTTGGCAGGCACTGTTGAGTATGCCGATGTAGAATCACTACCCAATATGAAACGTTCAGAAATGCTTTTTCAGTTAGGTGATGAGATGTTTGAATCGGAGTTAAATCCACTCAAGCAAGGAGAAAAGTGGATGGGTAATCGGCCTTCAACAGTCGACTCGTTACCGGTTATTGATAGCATTTGGGATGGAAATGTATTACTGGCATTTGGCCACCAACACCTTGGATTAACTCAAGCGGCGATTACGGCAGATCTCCTTTTAGAGCTTATCGAAGGAAAGCCGACATCGATTGATCTATCACCTTTTTCATTACAACGATTCGCCTGAAAAATTTAATATTAAATATTGTATAAAATATATTAAATGCTAATGTTAACTTAATTTTAACAAAAATGGTGTCCAACAGCCGTACTCGGATGCCTCCAGAAAAACAACCAAAAGGAGTAAAACATGTCACGAATGACCAAAGCACCATTGGCGCTGTTGATTTCAGGAATGCTGTTGGGGGCCTCTGCTTATGCTGAAGACAAATTGACGGTCGTATCTTGGGGTGGTGCATTCACCAAGAGCCAAGTGGAGGCATATCATAAGCCTTTCATTAAAAAAACAGGTGTTGAGATCGTATCCGAGGATTTCAGCGGCGGATTAGCTGAAATTAAAGCACAGGTGGAAGCGAACAACGTGCGCTGGGATTTGGTTTCTCTCGACAAGCCAGACATTGTTCGTGGTTGCGCCGAAGGGTTACTAGAACCAGTGAGCCCAAGTATTTTGCCTCCGGGCGCAGATGGAACACCAGCACAAGAGGATTTCATTGATGGTGCGATTCACGAATGCGCAATCAATACCATCGTTGTGTCCACAGTATTAGCGGTGAACGAAGACGCGTTTAAAGGTAAGGCTTTGCCTAGCAAGTTGACCGATCTTTTTGACCTAAAAACTTTTCCAGGTCGACGTGCATTGCAAAAACAACCTCAGGGCAATCTTGAGTGGGCACTATTGGCTGATGGTGTAAAGCCAGAAGAGGTCTACAGCCTGCTCGAAACCGAAGCGGGGCGTGAGCGTGCTTTTGCTAAGTTGGATACGATCAAATCAGAAGTGCTGTGGTGGACAACAGGTGCCCAGCCACCTCAAATGCTTGCAGATAAAGAAGTGGTGATCGCCTCGGCGTTTAACGGCCGAATCCACAATGCCCGTAAAGATGAAGGTCAACCATTTCGGATTATATGGGACCGTCAAATGGGTTACATGAATGGATGGGCGATACCTAAAGGGAGTGAGAACACAAAGCTTGCATTGGACTTCATTGCTTTTTCTTCAGGAACAAAACCATTAGCTGATCAAGCTAAGTACGTTGCCTATGGGCCTACGCGTAAGTCGTCTTCGGCGGAGGTGAACCCAGACATTTTAGCGAACCTTCCTACCGCACCTCAAAACTTCCAAACCGCCTTCCTGATTAACGATGAATGGTGGTCAGACTACGCTGATGAACTCAATGAAGAGTTCAACACCTGGCTGCTTAACTAGGCGTTAATTTTTGTATGGGGCCGAGTTTTCATCCATAAGCGAGGTTCCGTACTTTTCCTCAACTGTATTTATGTTTTCGGAGAAATGATGAAAGTCATCGAAGCACAGCAAGTCGCGCAATGTTTAACAATGAAGTCTCTTATTGAAACGATGCGTGAAATGTACTCGCGGCCAGCAACAATACCTCAACGCCGAGTCATGCCCTTAGAAGAGGGAGAATACGAGGCGTTTGCGCTACTTCCAGCTTGGAACCAGGAGTTAATTGCGGTGAAAGCCTTTACGTATTTCCCGCATAACCCTGAGCAAGGCAAAGATACGCTTGCATCTAAGCTGCTTGTTTTTAGACGAAACGATGGTGAGCCGCTCGCACTCGTGGACGGTAAAGTTTTAACGTTTTGGCGCACCGCCGCAGCTTCTGCGTTGGCAGCGGACTATTTGGCGCGTCCCGATGCTGATCGTCTGTTGATCTGCGGAACGGGCAATCTTGCGCCTTATTTTGCGTGGGCATACGCTGCGGTTCGCCCACTTAAGCAGGTTTATATTTGGGGGCGTAACTCAGATAAAGCCGAGGCGACGGTAGATGCCATTGTGTCATCTTCAGAGTATCAGTCGCTTCCTGATGAGCGTCGGTTTCGCGTTTCAGTCGTAGAAAAAGTGGACCACGTTATCAAACACGTTGACATCATCAGCTGTATTACTGCATCAGCAGAGCCTTTGTTTAATGGCGCAGACGTGCAGCCGGGCACCCATATTGATTTGGTCGGTAATCATGACTTGGACAAGCGTGAATGCGACTCTAAAGCAGTGCAACGAGCACAGGTGTATGTTGATAGCCGTATTAATGTATTAGCCGAAGCGGGCGATCTTCTCATTCCAATTCAAGAGGGCGTATTCACGTCAGACGATATCAAAGGGGAATTACCGCAGCTTTGCGCCCAACAAATCTCAGTACGTCAAAACGATGAGGTCATTACTTTATACAAATCAGTTGGCAGTGCTTTGGCTGATTTGGCCGCTGTAAAGGCGGTGTTGTTAGAAAATGGCATAGATAGCCATGTCTGAGCATTTTCGCTCGTTCATTTAAATTGCATACAATATACATATAAGGAAAGTAGTTCATGAAAATTGATTGGAAAGGTGTTTATCCGGCGGTCAGTACGCAATTTCGTCAAGATCAGTCAATCGACTTAGACGCAACGCAAACTGTTATAGATAACCAAATTAAAGATGGTGTGAATGGCATTATCTGCTTGGGTACCGTCGGTGAGAACTGCGCGTTGTACCCGGAGGAGAAACGCCAGGTCTTGCAAGCGGCAAAAGAAGTCGTAAATGGCCGTGTGCCTTTGATTGCTGGTACAGCAGAGTCTATTACCACAGCAGCTGTTGATTACATGCAGGATGCGTACAAAATTGGTATCGATGGTTGTATGGTGATGCCTGCCATGGTTTACCGCACGTCTGAGAGCGAAACGTTCGAATATTACCGCACGCTAGCAGAAGCAACGCCAGAAATGCCAATCATGATTTACAACAACCCGGTTGCTTATGGTGTCGATGTAAACCTCGATATCATGGCGAAACTGGCTGAGTTTGAAAGTATTGTAGCTATCAAAGAGTCGACCACTGATACTCGTCGTATCACCGAGCTTTACAATAAATTTGATGGCCGCTTTACCGTGTTCAGTGGTGTTGATGACATCGCTCTTGAATCATTGATGCTAGGTGCGACCGGCTGGATTTCTGGTTTAACCAACGCATTCCCAGAAGAGTCCGTTGCGATTTATAAACTGGCAAGCCAAGGTCGTTATGCTGAAGCGTTAGAGATCTACCGTTGGTTCTTACCCCTACTGCGTTTAGACACCATTCCTACGCTGGTTCAGTGCATAAAATTGGCCGAGCAAGTCTGCGGACGTGGCTCTGAACAAGTTCGTGCGCCACGCCAACTCTTACAAGGTGAAGAGCGTCAACAAGTCATTCAAATGGTTGAACATGCGTTAGAAACCCGCTTAGACCTATCCAAATACAATCTGTAATTGTGCTGTTTAGTAGAGCGTTAACTGACGCTCTACTCATTCGTAATATTCAAAAAAATGAGAAGAGGGAAGTCATGAGCACGGAAAACAAGGACTATGTCAGCTTTCAACACGTTAAGAAAACCTACGATGGCACGAATTTGGTGGTGAAAGACTTCAACTTAGATATTGCTCCTGGAGAGTTCGTTACTATGTTGGGGCCGTCAGGATCGGGCAAGACCACTTGCTTGATGATGCTAGCAGGCTTTGAAACTGCGACCGGTGGAGACATTTATATTGATGGCGTTCCTGTCAATCATCTCGCGCCGCACAAGCGCGATATTGGTATGGTGTTTCAAAACTATGCGTTGTTTCCACATATGACCATTGCTGAGAATCTTGCGTTTCCTCTAAAGGTGCGAAAACTCGACAGTGACACGATTCAAAGCAAAGTTCAGAGTGTATTAGAAATGGTCGAGCTTGAGCATGTTGCGACTCGATACCCGAAGCAGTTATCAGGTGGTCAACAACAGCGTGTTGCGTTAGCGCGAGCATTAGTGTTTGAGCCTAAACTCGTTTTGATGGATGAACCACTAGGCGCGTTAGATAAGCAGCTGCGTGAGCAAATGCAGATGGAAATTAAACATTTGCATGAAAAGCTTGGTATCACCATTTTGTATGTGACGCACGATCAAGACGAAGCTCTCACTATGTCCGACCGTATTGCGGTTTTTAATCACGGCGAAGTGCAACAACTCGCGACACCAACCGAGCTTTATGAATCTCCGAGTAATACGTTTGTTGCGCAGTTTATCGGAGAAAACAACCAACTCTCAGGTTTAGTCAAAGAGTGGGACGGAAAGTATTGCCAAGTGCTCGTTGGGAAAGAGTTATTTACTGCGAAACCTGTCAGAGTCTCTGAGCAAGGGCAGAGAACAACACTTTCCATTCGACCAGAAAAGATTGTTATTCAACCAGAGAAAGCGTCTTGTGAGAACCAAGTCTCGGGCGTCCTACGAGAATTGATTTATCACGGTGATCATTATCGTCTGGTCGTCGAAGTAGAGAGCGTTGGTCACTTCATCGTTAAAGTACCGGTTCTGTTTTATATGTTCAACCGTGTGGTTGGCATTAACAACCTTAAGGTAGGGGGATAACCATGGCATTACCAAACTATGCATCAAAAGTAGAGCGAGTTGCTTACGCAGGTTACTTAGCTTTTTGTGGGGTGGTGCTGTTCTTTTTAATCGCTCCAATTCTGACCATCATCCCGTTATCGTTTAATGCAACGCCTTACTTTACTTTTACCGAGGGGATGTTAAACCTTGACTCGGCAGCGTATTCTACTCGCTGGTATCAAGAAATGTTTACTAGTGATCAGTGGCTGTTGGCGCTGAAAAACAGCACGTTTATTGCTTTTATGGCGACACTCGTTGCAACAGGGCTAGGAACTCTGGCGGCGTTGGGTTTAGCAAGTAGTAATTTGCCTTTTCGCAATACGATTATGGCGCTGTTGATCTCACCCATGATCGTACCAGTCATTATCTCTGCTGCTGCGATGTACTTTTTCTACACACGCCTTGGCTTATCACAAACTTATTTAGGCGTCATTTTGGCACACGCTGCGTTAGGTACGCCTTTTGTCGTCATTACCGTTACTGCGACGTTAAGCGGCTTTGACCATAGCTTGGTAAAAGCGGCGGCTAGCTTAGGAGCAAACCCTGTTTATACTTTCAGACACATTACCTTTCCTCTGATTCGTCCGGGGATGATTTCTGGCGGCTTGTTTGCTTTTGGCACTTCGTTCGACGAGGTTGTGGTGGCGTTATTCCTGACTGGGGCAGAACAAAAAACCGTTCCTAGGCAGATGTGGTCAGGAATTCGAGAGCAAATTAGTCCGACCATATTGGCGGTCGCTACGTTGTTGATTTTTATGTCGGTGTGTTTGCTCGTGACATTAGAAGTTTTACGTAGACGTAATGTACGCATTCGAGGCATTCAAGAATAACCAAACTTTTGCTTTGTTGGTCACTTTGCACTTTTGTTTAGGGGCACCTCAATTTTTGACCAAATGCGCCTCATTGTAGGCGCTTGTCTTTTGTGTTTATCTTCAGCGATGACTGACATATCACTCTGGTAGATTAATGCCAGCCTCCTCGAAACGTGCCAAAGGCGACTTGTTTGATCGCTGATACCAACTAGCTGGCATGTTTGATTTAAGTCGCGCTTTTTCTTCCTTGCTAATCACAACATAATGCAAAAACGTATCAAGTGTGGTTCCCATCACGTCGAATGTCATTTCCCCATCTTTGCTGATGGCTTTCAATAACCCAGCGACGGTTTCCTCAGAAACTAACGGTTCAACCACCGCGTTTTTTCGCTCTTTTATTGACGTTGAAGCGGGCAGGTTTGCACGTGCCGTCTCCCAGCAAACTTTGTTGGTTTTACTGATAAGGTTGTGCTTGTAGCAGTAGTAACTGAATAAAAAGCGTGGCAGGTTTTGCCAGCGTTCGGCTTGGACTTCTAACCAAAGGTGTTGTAGCTCAATATCAGCGTCGGTCATAGGAGTTGTTTAGCAAAAAGAAAAGAAACCATTTTATAGCTTTTGTGAGGAGCAATAAAAGATATTTGAATGGAAAGATAAACAACTAGTTGATCAATATTACTAAAGCAAATCGATTTCTGGCAAGCCCGTGTAACGGCAACTCGAGTACCAAAAACTGATACCGCCACATCTAGTTGTTAACAAAATGTTTCTTCTTGTCTTGCGAGTAGATTATATGGTGATGCTCTTGCAGTAATAAGGGCAGTGGCGATGCAAAAGACGTAATGCATCTAAGGAAAACTCAATATAGAAGAAATTAGATGGAACTGAAGACTTTGAGTGTCGCGATTGCGACAACATTAACCAGCACTGGCGTATTTGCGTTAAGCGAGCCAGTTTCTCAAGTTACAGAGCAACATGCACATTCGGCTCATACACACGGTGTTGAATCCAATCGAGTTGAATACCAACCAACCGCAACTCTCCCTATTCAGCCCTCCAAGGCAACTCGAGTACAGTCACTTGAAAGCCTTGATGAGTCGAGCACTGCTTGTGATTTGGAAGCATTGGTTACCGAAAGCAGTAACCAATTGATCGGCGAAATTTTAAGTCAGGGCGCGACGTGTGTGAACCAGCTATTCTCTGCTGAAAGTCGGATTCAAGAGTCGGTATTTAGCTCCGATCATATGTACAACATTGCGAAGCGTACTACGACATTGGCGAAGGGGTATACAGGTGGCGGGAGCGATGAACTAGAAACGTTGTTCTTATACTTGCGCGCGGGTTATTACGCCGAGTTTTACAATGACAACATCTTATTTATTGAATGGGTTACACCAGCGGTGAAAGAATCAGTGGATGCGTTTGTTAACAACGCAAACTTCTACGAGAACAGCGATCGTCACGGCAAAGTGCTTAGTGAAGTCATCATCACTATGGATAGTGCGGGCTTGCAGCACGCGTACTTACCACAAGTGACCCAGTGGCTTACTCGTTGGAATGATCAATACGCCCAGCACTGGTATATGCGCAATGCGGTTAACGGTGTTTTTACTATTTTGTTTGGTGGGCAGTGGAACGAGCAATTTGTGCAAATAATTGGCAACCAAACGGACCTTGCCAAAGCTTTAGGCGATTTCGCTCTAAGGGCGTCATCAATCGGTGCTGAAGATGAGTTTATGGCCGCGAATGCGGGGCGAGAGCTCGGGCGTCTGACCAAGTATACGGGTAACGCGAGTTCTGTTGTGAAGAGTCAGCTGAGTCGAATCTTTGAACAGTATGAAATGTATGGTCGGGGTGACGCGGTTTGGCTTGCGGCGGCGGACACCGCCTCATATTACGCAGATTGTAGTGAGTTCGGAATTTGTAATTTCGAAACTGAGCTAAAAGGCTTGGTGCTATCGCAAACTTATACCTGTAGTCCGACAATTCGAATATTGTCCCAGAATATGACGCAAGAGCAACACGCGGCCGCATGTTCTAAAATGGGTTACGAAGAGGGTTACTTTCATCAGTCTTTAGAAACGGGTGAACAGCCAGTAAAAGATGACCACAACACTCAGCTCCAAGTCAATATCTTCGATTCAAGCACTGATTATGGTAAGTACGCAGGGCCAATTTTCGATATTAGTACTGACAATGGCGGTATGTACTTGGAGGGCGACCCTTCCCAGCCGGGGAATATTCCCAACTTTATTGCTTATGAAGCCTCTTATGCGAACGCGGATCACTTTGTCTGGAACTTAGAGCACGAATACGTGCATTACTTAGATGGTCGATTTGATCTCTATGGAGGGTTTAGTCATCCAACTGAAAAAATAGTGTGGTGGAGTGAAGGCATTGCAGAGTATGTCGCTCAAGAAAATGACAACCAAGCAGCACTTGAGACGATTCTAGACGGCTCGACATATACCTTAAGTGAGATTTTCGAGACTACTTATGATGGGTTTGATGTCGATCGAATTTATCGTTGGGGGTACTTAGCTGTACGTTTTATGTTTGAAAATCATAAAGATGACGTAAACCAAATGCTGGTGGAAACGCGCCAAGGGAATTGGAGCAATTACAAGGCCACGATCACCCAATGGGCGAATTTGTATCAAAGTGAGTTTGAGCAGTGGCAGCAAGCCCTTGTCTCAAATGGTGCACCTAATGCAGTCATAACCGCAAACAGTAAGGGGAAAGTCGGTGAAAGCATTACATTTAGCAGTGAAAACAGTACAGACCCAAACGGGAAGATCGTCAGCGTCTTATGGGACTTCGGTGATGGCTCGACAAGTACACAAACCAAGCCGACGCACCAATATGGGAGTGAAGGGGAGTATTCGGTCAGTCTAAGTGTGACAGACAGTGAAGGCTTGACGGCAACCGCCACTCATAGTGTTGTTATCTCAACGTTGGGCGGTAATGACACATTGCCACAAGACTGCGCGGTGCAAAGTAAAGTAAGCGGTGGGCGCCTAACAGCAGGAGAGCCCGTTTGCTTGGCAAATCAACAAACCATTTGGCTAAGCGTGCCAGCGGTGAATGAGAGCTCAAATCTGGCGATAACGACGGGGAATGGTACGGGCAACCTAAAGCTTGAATACAGTAACTCTGGTTGGCCGGATGGTGCTAATCTTCACGGGTGGTCAGATAATATTGGTAATGGAGAGTGTATTACGTTGTCAAATCAGAGTAACTACTGGGGCTATGTTAAAGTATCTGGTGACTTTGAGAATGCCGCCATCGTCGTTGATTTTGATGCTCAGAAGTGTCGTCAGTAGGGCATTTTAACTGCATCATTTTAATTTAATTGATCGCCTCGCTAACATTGCGGGGCGTTTTTGTTTTTCACGCCGTTATCTCTATAAAAAAAACCAGCCCGAAGGCTGGCAAACAAGGAGTTTGAGATGAAAATGAAAACGTTATAAAGCTTGCTGATATCCTATTTCTCAATAAGTTGGGTTGTGCGTTGAAGCCAGTTTTTATCTTGCGTATCAAGAAAAGGGCTAAGTGCTTGATAGACTCGTGAATGGTAATGATTGAGCCAGTCTAGCTCTGCTTGATCTAGCATTGATAAATCAAGGGCGTTGGTCGCAATTGGAGCAAGAGTGATGGTCTCAAAACCGTAGAACGTGCCGAACTCATTTTGTTCTACTTCTACAACTTTAAGAATGTTCTCTATTCTTACCCCGTACTCACCTTCGCGATAAACGCCTGGTTCATTAGTAATGACCATACCCGGTTTTAGCTCAACCTCATGGTGGCTTTGCGAGAAATTTTGTGGGCCTTCGTGAACATTCAAGCAAATGCCCACGCCGTGTCCAGTGCCGCACTTGTAATCAATACCATGTTGCCATAAGACGCCACGCGCCATTATATCAAGATTGGCACCCGTAGAGCCTTTCATGAATCGAGTCTGAGTCAGTCGGATGACCGCTTTGAGCACCAAGGTATAATCTTTGCGCTGCTTAATGGTCGGTGACCCGAAGTGGAAAGTACGGGTGATGTCTGTTGTCCCGCCAAGGTATTGGCCACCAGAATCGACGAGAAAGAAGTTGCTTTCATTGACTGCCGCATTGCTTTCTTCATCGGCGGCATAATGCATTTTTGCACCGTGAGCTGCGAAGCCTGCGATAGTGCGGAAACTGTCACTCACATAATGTCGGGTTTGACGGCGATAGTGATTCAGTTGTGCCTCAGCAGACAATTCTGTAACGAGTCCGCTTGGAACTTGCTCTTCGAGCCAGTTCATAAACCTTACGATTGCCACACCATCATCTGTTAATACCTGTTCTAGGCTAGTTAGCTCGGTCGCATTTTTTATGGCCTTCATTGCCGTTACAGGGCAAGCCATTGGCTTTAGATTCACATTCTGTTCAATCGAACTCACCAATAAGCTGTCTGTGTGGGTCGGGTTAAAAGCGAGCGATAATCCCTCACATTGCTGATTCAAATACTGACTTACGTAGTTGTAATGGCGAATGTGTACACTCTGCTCGGTCAGCGCTCTTTCAACGTCTTGAGGCAGTTTGGCTTTATCAATAAACAGTGTCGCAAGTGATTGCTCTACGACTAGATAGGCTTCAGAAACTGGGCAGTAATTCGTATCACCACCTCGAATATTCATTGTCCACATGACATCATCTAGCGTTGACACTAATAAGCTATCTACTTGGTTCTCGGTTAACCAAGAACGGATTCTCGCTAACTTATTTTCAGTGTCAACGCCAGCAAAAGCGGTGGGGTGCTCGAATACGGGTGCACTTGGGCGAGGTGGTCTTTCAAGCCAAATCGGTGTGAGTAAATCCAGGTCGACAATGATCTTAATGTTTTTCGTTTCAAAGGCTTGTTTGAGGCCTTGATAAAAAGCGTAACTGATGGCGCGCCCGTCAACCGCGACAATACTGTTTTCTGGGAGCGTGGTAGCCAGCCATTTGGCAATTGTCGGTGTTTCTGGTTGTTTGGCTTTAAACAGTTCAAGTCCTGTGCCGTGTAACTGTTCTTCAGCTTGAATATAGTAACGACCATCAGTCCACAGGCCACCACCTTGTTGGGTAATGACGACATCGCCTGCTGAGCCGGTAAAACCTGAAATCCAGCTTCGCGCTAACCAATGATCCGCTGAGTATTCACTGTTATGTGGGTCATTGTTGGTCACGATATATGCAGACACGTTGTGAAAGGACATTGCCTCACGCAATAACGTAAGGCGTTGGTTTACTGAGTTAGTATTGTTCATTAAATGGTTCCTAAAGTCATATTTGAGCAATAGATATGATGCTGCTCCGAGCCTGTTTTTATTGGGTTCTGTTGCCCGCATACTTCGGTGGCTTCTGGGCATCGAGTACGAAAAACGCAACCGCTCGGTGGGTTAAGTGGAGAAGGAAGATCGCCGGGCAATAGTTGTATTTCACGGTCACGTGCTAATTGCGGATTAGCTATCGGGACAGCAGATAACAGTGCTTTGGTGTAGGGGTGTTGTGCATCATCAAATACTTTATCGTAACGTCCTACTTCCATAGGTTTACCAAGATACATCACCATAACGCGGTCGCTGATATGGCGCACCACGCTTAAGTCGTGCGCAATCATCACCAGTGTTAACCCCATTTCTTGTTTAAGATCGTCTAGAAGATTGATGACCTGAGCTTGTATGGAGACATCTAGCGCACTAACAGGTTCATCACACACGACCATATCTGGATTGAGAATTAACGCTCTAGCAATGCCCACACGCTGGCATTGACCTCCGGAAAATTCATGTGGATAGCGGTTTCGCTGGCTCGCCAAGAGACCCACTTTATCCATCATAGCGATGACACGCTTTTCTACCTCTGCCCGTTTAAGTTGCGGCTCGTGGGTGAGCAGTGGTTCGGCGATGCATTCTGAGATGGTTAATCTCGGATTCAAACAAGCGGATGGGTCTTGAAACACCATCTGAAATTCTCTGCGTCGAGAGGAAAGCTCTTTTTTACTAAACCCGAGTATGTCTTGACCTTTCCAAGTCAACTCGCCATGTGTAGGTTCAATTAAGCGAAGTAAGGCGCGTGCAAGCGTTGATTTTCCGCAGCCTGATTCCCCCACAATGCCAAGTGTTTCGCCTCGGTAAACATCTAAGTCGATACCATTGACCGCTTTCACGATTTTACGTCGACTTGGAATAAGATGACGTGAAACAGGAAAGTGGACGTTTAAATCACGAGCAGACATGAGGACTTCTTTTTTATTCATAACGCCTCCTTAAGCTTTTATTTGAATGGGAGTGATAACACTGGGTGCTTTAACGTGACAGGCAATGGACTGGCTCATGTTTAATGGAGAAAACCGTGGGGTTTCGTATTGGCAACGCGTCTCTCGATGCTCGCACCGCTCTCTAAACGGACACCCTTGATGGTTAATCAACGCACTTGGTGGGTTACCTGGGATGGTTGGTAAACGCGGCATATCTTCAGTGATGGAAGGAATCGCCTTTAGCAGGCCTTGAGTGTAGGGGTGCGCAGGTTGGGCGAACAATGTCTCGGTATCTGATTGCTCCATTTTTTGACCACCATACATGACCAATACGCGATCACACATCTCGGCGACGACGCCCATATCGTGAGTGATCAGTAAAATAGCCGTATTGAACTCTTGTTGTAAGTCTCGTAATAGCGTCAAAATTTGAGCTTGAACGGTTACATCTAACGCGGTGGTTGGTTCGTCTGCAATTAACAACTCGGGCTTACACAACAAGGCCATCGCTATCATGATTCGCTGACGCATTCCGCCAGATAATTCGTGAGGGTATTGATTCATCCTAGTTTCGGGAGAGGGAATACGCACCGCATCCAACATGTGAATCGATTCAATTTTTGCTTGTTTTCGGGTCATTCCTTTATGAATCATGAGAACTTCACAAAGCTGTTTGCCAATTTTCATAAATGGGTTGAGTGACGTCATCGGATCTTGAAAGATCATTCCGATTTTCTCTGCACGGATGCGGTTGAGCTGCTTTTTAGACATCGCGAGTAAATCATCACCGTGGAACATTGCGCTTCCAGACACGGCGCCGTTATCCGCGGTTAACCCCATTAATGCGAAAACAGACTGGCTTTTTCCCGAACCTGATTCCCCAACAATCCCAAGAGTTTCGCCCGCTTTAATCGAGTAGGAGAGATTACTGACCGCTTGCACTTGCCCATCTGGCGTATCGAAGCGCACGTTCATGTTTTCAATAGATAGCATGGGTTTGTCCTTATCGGTCTTTCGGGTCAAGAGCATCACGCAAGCCATCGCCGATGAAGTTAAAACAAAAGAGGGTGGCAACTAAAAACAGAGAGGGAAAAAGCAGCATCCACAATGCAACGTCAATCGTTTTTGCGCCTTCGGAAATTAGGATTCCCCAGCTCGTGTCTGGTGGTTGAACACCAAGCCCTAAGAAGCTCAAAAACGATTCGAACATAATGAATCCTGGTACCATTAAGGAGGAATAAACCATCACGATCCCAAGAACATTAGGCAGAACATGGCGTCGGACAATTGTCAATTTAGAAACCCCAATAGAGTGTGCGGCTTCGATGAACTCTCTCTTTTTTAGACCGAAGGTGACACCACGTACAACACGGGCAATGCCCAGCCAAGATACCATTCCGATCACGATAAAAATCAGGTAGATGTTGTTGCCAAAAAGGGTAACAAACAGGATAACCATAAACATAAATGGCACCGAATCGAGCACCTCAATAATGCGCATCATTACGCTATCGACAACGCCGCCAAGATAGCCGGAAATACTTCCCCAAATCGTACCAATAACAACGGCGACTAAGGCGCCAACAAAACCTACCAAAATAGAGAGCCTGCCACCTTGCATCGTGCGAGCGAAAACATCTTGCCCGAGATCATCGGTACCAAAGTAATGGCCACTGCTCAGTGAAGGTTTCCCTAGCTCGTATGGATCGATGAGCACTTCCCAGTCAATTTCATCATGGCCAAAAGCGGCAAGAGAGGGGCCGAAAGTGATGCATAAGGTAATGAACGCCAAAACATACACTGATGTCATCGCGGCTCTGTTTTTACGAAATCGAGTCCATGCATCCTGCCAAAGACTGCGACCTTCGACGGCTTCAATATTGTCGACGACTTGATCTTGAAGAGCTTGTGTATCCAGTTTTTTGATCGTTAACATGCCGGACTCCTAAACGCGTATACGAGGGTCGATAATCGTATATAGCAAGTCGACCACAAGGTTAAAGAAGATAGTGAGTGAAGCGACAATCAGAGTAATGCCCATTACTAGGCCGTAGTCGCGGTTGAGAGCCCCAGACACAAAGTGTTGTCCCATGCCACCTGTACCAAAGAAAATGTCGATAATTACCGAGCCTGTCACGACAGACACAAACGCAGGGCCGAGCATCGCAACGACGGGAATCAGGGATGGTCGCAAAGCGTGATGGAATAAAATGTAGGTTGTGGACAAACCTTTGGCTTTTGCCGTTCGAATGTATGGTTGGTTGAGCGTTTCAATCATTGCGCCACGCATGACGCGTGCAATACTCGCAATGGAGCCAATCGCCAGGCTGAGCACGGGAAGAACAAGAAAAGCCAGCTTTCCTCCTTCCCAACCACCAGCAGGGAACCAGCCGAGCTGAATAGCGAAGATCATGACTAAAACTGGAGCAAGCACGAAAGCCGGAACCACAACTCCAGTCATCGAAAGTGTCATCAGGCCGTAATCTAGGCGGCTATTTCGGTTCAATGCCGCAATGGTGCCAAGTAGCATGCCAAGTGGAACGGAGATACAAAAAGAGAGTACGCCTAATACTGCTGAAACTGGCCATGATTGTGCGACGAGCTGTGTAACACTGAAGTCTTGATAAACGAAGCTCGGACCGAGATCTCCTTGTATGAAATTACCAATGTAAATCCAAAACTGAGTAAGGAAGGGCTGGTCCAAATGGAATTTTGCTTCGATATTCGCACGTACCACCTCTGGCATAGGCCGTTCCATATCAAATGGCCCCCCTGGTGCAATGTGCATCAGCCAAAATGATACGAGTGCGATGAATAGAAGCGTGGGGATAGCGATAGCTAATCGCTTAACAATGTACCAAATCATGATCCATCATCCTTTGGTCATCCGAAATCACTTCGAACGGTTATGAATAAAAAATGGTCTGAGCTCAGGTTGCCTTCTCCACCGAGAGATATGAGGAACGGCAAGTAAACATTGAACTTGCCGACTCAGACCGAAACATGCTTTTAGTGGGCTTTTACATAGACATTCTTGCGGTAGTACGACGACTCAGGGTTTGTCAGTTCGTAGCCGCCCACGTAAGGCTTGATGAGGTATTGATCGTTACCCGGACGATAAATAGGAATAATGGCCATGTCTTCAATCAGCATGCTTTCTGCTTGTAGATACAGTTCTGATGGGTTGCTCATGGTCTTTGAGCGAGCCATTAACTCGTCGTATTGCGGGTTGTTATAACGAGAATCGTTGTACTCGCCACTAGAAACGAAGATATCCAACCATGTAGAGGCTTCATTGTAGTCGGCCGTCCAGCCGCCGCGAGTAATGTCGGTCGGCTCTTTAAGTGCGTAGAACACTTTCGGTTCTAGCTGTTTTATCGTGACTTGCGCACCCAATCGGCTTTTCCACATGCCTGCCATGGTGGTTGCCATTTTTACGTCCATCGAGAAAGTTGGTACGGTAAACGTTAACTTAAGCGGATTGCTTTTATCGTATCCAGCTTCTGACAGTAATTGCTGCGCTTTTTCGATACGTTTATGGCGGTTCCAAGTTGCGAACTCAGGAGTGTGAGATTTAAAACCATCTGTTTGAGGTGGCACAAGGGTATACATTGGAACCCCACCGTTTCTCAAAATAGCACTCGTTAACAGTTGACGGTCAATGGTATATGAAAGGGCTTTACGAACCCGCACGTCTTTTGTTGGCCCTTGTTGAGTGTTGAGGTAATAGAATGTGGAGCCAAGAGACGCACTGGTGCTTGCCACTTCTTGTGGGCGTTGTTGAATTAACTTTTTCTTCTGAGCGGCAGGAATGGAAACCGCTTGGTCTATCTCACCAGCTAGGTAGCGGTTTAGCACTACGTTTGCATCACCAATTGGTAGCCAGGTGACTTTTTCCAGCACTACATTGCTTGCGTCCCAATAATGTGGATTTTTAACCATCACCAGTTTTTCGTTAACTTTCCATTCAGAGACAGTAAACGCACCATTTGTAACGATATGCTCAGGCTGGGTCCAACGGTTGCCATGTTTTTCAACGGTCGCTTTGTGAACGGGGGCAAGCACTGGATGACTTAATAGTTTCGTAAAGAAGGGAATAGGCTCTTCGAGTGTTACCTGGAATGTTTTTTCATCCAGCGCCTTCACGCCCAAGGACTCGGGTTCGGCTTCGCCCTTCATAATCGCTTGCGAGTTTTCGATATTTGGAATGGCCGCAAACCAAGCGTACGGTGAAGCAGTGCTTGGATTCAGTAAGCGTTGCCAACTGTAGACAAAATCTTGTGCAGTGACCGTTTCGCCATTTGACCATTTTGCATCACGTAAGTGGAAGGTATAAACTGTATTGTTGTCATTGACTGACCAAGATTCAGCAACACCAGGAATGGTTTTACCTTGCTTATCTTGAATGACCAGACCTTCAAACAGGTCTCGACCGAGATTGAAAGCGGGCTCTGCGGCTTGCTTGGCTGGGTCAATAGAAGTAACTTCAGCCCCATTGTTTAGCGTAATCTCTTGTGTCTCATCGAGGGTCACACCTACGGGATACGGCGCGGCATAGCTTGATGTTGCCAGTATTGGACTCATCATCGACGCTAATAAAAGCAACTTAGGTAATTTCATCCTTGTCTCACTCTTTTCATCCTGAAAGGTGCCAAAAATGTATATTGTATAAATTGTCTACACAATCGAGTTTTAACATTACTGTAACAGGGTGTCAGGTGTTGAGCTGTCTGGTCTCAAAAAGTGAGCTAGGGGAATTTCTTTGAAGATCTGATATCAAGTTGGCATGACGGGAAGTAATTTTGCTTCGATACAAATTAAAATCCCCTTCAAGCACAGGCTAGAAGGGGAAGATAGTCAGTCTGCTCTTCAAAAGGCACGACGTTAACTGACTAGGAAATGTTTCACGAACTCAGTGATTTTGACCATATCACTTACCGCGATAAACTCTTCTGTCGTGTGTACTTTTGCCATGCCAGTTGAAAGGTTGACCGTTGTGAGACCTTTCTTGTTAAAGTTATTGGCATCGCTACCGCCGCCAGTGCCTTTTGTGAAGGCGTCAATTCCCAACTCTGAAAACGCTGTTTTTATAGCGTTTACGTGTGGGTGGTTTTCTTCAATAACAAAAGCGTCGTAGGCTCGGCTAGATTCAATTTCGACTTCTGCACCGTGTTTTTTACAGACAGACTCTAATGTTGAGATCATATGATTGACCTGAGCATCTAGTTTATCGCCATTCAGGGAGCGTGCTTCTGCCACGATTTTTAATTCAGGCATAACAATGTTTGTGGCCTGACCGCCATTCACTACACCGATGTTGGCTGTCGTTTCTTCGTCGATGCGAAGTAGCTTCATTTGGTTGATAGCATCAGCCGCCACCATGATCGCACTGATGCCTTCTTCTGGCGCAAGCCCTGCGTGTGCTGGTCGACCTTTGATTTTTGCCATGATCTTTTGCTGGCCTGGGGCTGCGGTCACAATGGTGCCAATAGGGCCACCCGTATCTAACACGATTGCTTCCGTTGAAGTGACGTGTGACATATCGAAGTATTGTGAACCGAATAAGCCGCCTTCTTCATACACGGTGAAAGCAAGTTCTAACGTTTTGTGCTCACGGTTTTCCGCTTGAATACAACGAACAGCTTCCATGATGGCAGCAATACCAGATTTATCATCGCCACTGAGAATCGTATTGCCTTTTGAACGGATAATGCCGTCTTCGATGATTGGCTCAATGCCAATACCTGGAGTGACCGTATCCATATGACAGCTCATTAGAATAGAGCCGTCTTTTTTGCCGTCTAAACGGGCGTACACGTTAAAACCGTTAGAAATGTGCTCAGGTACTGGAAGTTTGCGTACGGTAAAGCCTAGCTCGCCTAGCTGTTCTGCCAGTGTTTCTGCAATTTGTTTTTCGTTTTTTGATTCGCTGTCGATACGTACTAGTTGGCAAAAGTGTTCAACTAAGCGTTCTTGATTGATGTGTGTCATTAGATGTCTCTTTTTCTGATCGAGCGTGAAGCCTTGTAGCTCGGCTCGATAGGGAACAGAGCACCACTTATGGCACAGTTACTTTTGAATAAAACTGAGGTGAATCAATAAAGGGGTATCCATGACACGATTCTGACCGATGAGCCTTTCGAACTGTATGAAGCGTCACGAAACATTACTTTTGATGTTTTGCAGGATCAAATGAATAAATCGGATAGAGATAGGGTGCAATAGACTTTCCATCCCCTTTTACTTTTTGAGCTACGTTGCCAAGATAAAATGCCAAGGTAACAACTTGTTTACATTTTGTGTGTTGGCGTAAAGCCGAAAATATCAATCTAATATATTGAAAATAAGCAGTTTGTTTGATGTTTACGAAAGTGGGTTCGATGCGCTCTCTATGTGTAACATATATTTTACAACTATGCGTAAAAATCGCCAAGGTAAAGATTTCTCCCCACGTATTCCAATTTCTCAAGACCTGCGCCAAGTTAGAAAAATAAGTCCAAACAAAAGCTACTGAGACAAGGAGAAAGTCATGGTTGATGCATATAACCCACTAGGAACAGACGGATTTGAGTTTGTTGAATATACCGCTGCTGACAACAAAGGCATTCAACAGCTTAAAGATCTGTTTATATCGTTAGGTTTTGCGGAGATTGCAAAGCATCGCTCAAAAGAAGCGTGGTTATATCGACAAGGTGACATTAGCTTTATTGTGAATGCGCAGCCGCATAGCCAAGCTGAGGGATTCGCCAAAGTTCACGGTCCGTCGGTTTGTGGCATGGCATTTCGTGTGAAAGACGCCACCATTGCTCTGGCGCATGCGTTAGAGAATGGCGGTAAAGAATATAAAACGGAAATTGGGCCGATGGAGCTTAGCATTCCTGCTATTTATGGCATCGGTGAAAGCTTGCTTTATTTTGTCGATCGTTATGGAAAGCAGAGCATCTATGATGTCGATTTTCGTTTTTATGATGATGCTGATGAGCGTTTGTCAAAAGCGAATGTTGGTCTTTACGAAATCGACCACTTAACGCACAACGTTAAGCAAGGCAACATGGATGTCTGGTCTGGTTTCTATGAGCGCATTGGTAACTTCCGCGAAATTCGTTATTTCGATATCGAAGGTAAGCTGACTGGTCTTGTCAGCCGTGCGATGACCGCACCTTGCGGCAAAATCCGAATTCCTATCAATGAGTCGTCAGATGATAAATCACAGATTGAAGAGTTTATCCGTGAATACAATGGCGAAGGTATTCAACACATCGCATTGACCACTGACGACATCTACGAAACGGTCAAAACCTTGCGTGAGCGAGGCATGGACTTTATGCCAACGCCAGATACTTATTACGAGAAAGTCGATCAGCGTGTTGAAGGTCACGGTGAAGATGTAAGCAAGCTTCGTGATTTGCAGATTCTTATTGATGGTGCACCAACGAAAGATGGCATCTTGCTACAAATCTTTACTCAAACCGTTATCGGCCCTGTGTTCTTCGAAATCATCCAACGTAAAGGCAATGAAGGCTTTGGCGAGGGTAACTTCAAAGCGTTGTTTGAATCGATAGAAGAAGACCAAATTCGTCGAGGAGTATTGAGCGATGCATAAATGGATCACATTCCCTCACCGGGAGGGAGTGTGCTCTAAACAAGCGCATGCTGACTTCCCGGAAGAGGCAATTTATGAACGTGAGGCAGGTCGAAGTGGCTTCTTCGGCCCCGCAACACATTTTCATCATCAACATGCCCCAACGGGGTGGTCTGAGTGGGAGGGAGAGCTACGTCCACGAGCGTTCGATTTTAATCTAGTCGAGAAAGCCAGCCATATTACCCCGTGGGCAGTCCCGCATCTATTACACAACGCGAATTGTAAAGTTCGTGTTTGGCGTATGGATGAAAAAATGGACTTCTTGGTGAGAAATGCAGATGGCGACGAACTGCTATTCATCCACCAAGGTACGGCAGATCTCTACTGTGATTATGGTCATTTGAAAGTGAGCGAAGGGGATTATGTCATGATCCCGCGCTCAACGAGCTGGCGTTTAGAACCAAGCGAGCCGATGTTCATTCTGATGATTGAAAACACCGATGCGGCTTATACATTGCCCGAAAAAGGCATGGTTGGAAACCACGCGGTGTTTGATCCAGCGGTTTTAGAAACGCCGTCGATCAACGATCAGTTCCGTGCTCAATATTCTGAGAATCAAACACAGGTTCAGGTGAAACGCCACGATAAAGTCAGTGTTATCACTTACCCATTCAACCCGCTGGATGCGATTGGGTGGCATGGTGATTTGGCGGTAGTAAAAGTGAACTGGCGTGATATTCGTCCACTTATGTCACATCGTTACCATTTACCGCCTTCTGCACATACTACATTTGTAGGAGCAGGATTTGTGGTGTGTACCTTCGTTCCTCGTCCAATTGAAAGTGATCCTGGAGCGCTCAAAGTACCGTTCTACCACAACAATGACGATTATGACGAAGTCTTGTTCTACCATGCAGGTGACTTCTTTAGTCGTGACAACATTGAAGCGGGTATGGTGACATTCCATCCAGCAGGATTTACACATGGCCCTCACCCGAAAGCTTTCAAAGCAGGGCGAGAGCATAAGAAGACTTTTACCGACGAAGTCGCGGTCATGATTGATACGCGTCACGCACTTCAGTTTTCGGATGAGCTGGAAAAAGTAGAAAACAAAGAATACGTCTATAGCTGGCAAGAGAAGTAAGAGGCAAGGATGAAATTAGCAACCAAGAAAAATGGCACTCGTGACGGTTTGTTGATGGTCGTGAGCAAAGACTTAACGCGCTGCGTACCTGCGACAGAAATTTTCCACCCCATGAACTTAGCTCCGACGATGCAGGTGGCGCTTGATAACTGGGAGACGCTAGCACCACAACTGGAAGAGCTATACGTTGCACTGAACAATGGCACGGTTGCAGGGTATGAAGAGTTTGAAGCGCACTACTGTGAGTCGCCGCTTCCTCGCGCTTATCAGTGGGCTGATGGCAGTGCTTACGTAAACCACGTTGAGTTGGTTCGAAAAGCTCGCGGCGCTGAAATGCCAGAGAGTTTTTGGACGGACCCGTTGATGTACCAAGGAGGCTCTGATGCCTTTATTGGACCTTGTGACAACATCGAGTTTGCGAGTGATGAATGGGGTATTGATTTCGAAGGTGAAGTTGCTGTGGTAACTGGTGACGTACCAATGGGCGCGAGTGTTGCAGAGGCTCAGGAGTCGATTCGTTTGATCATGCTGGTGAATGATATCTCACTGCGCGGTCTAATTCCGGCAGAGTTAGCTAAAGGGTTTGGTTTTTTCCAATCTAAACCTTCTTCTGCGTTTTCTCCTGTGGCAGTAACACCTGACGAACTAGGCGATGCGTGGTACGAAAACAAAGTGCATTTACCACTGGTCTCGACATACAACCACAAGCCGTTTGGTCGCCCAAATGCGGGTATCGATATGACGTTTGATTTCGCAGACTTAATTGTTCACGCGACTAAAACGCGCCCGCTATCTGCTGGGGCAATTATAGGTTCTGGCACGGTATCTAATAAGCAAGGCACCGAACATGGCACTTCTATTGAAGAAGGTGGCGTTGGCTATTCATGTATCGCGGAAGTTCGCATGATTGAAACCATTCGTGATGGTAAGCCGTCGACTAACTTTATGTCGTTTGGAGATTCAATCAGATTGGAAATGTTCGATGCGGATGGCAACAACATATTCGGTTCGATTGACCAACAAGTTAGCCAATATCTCAAGCACTAATAGTGCTGGTTGGGAGACGATATGAGCGATAGCATGATTTTATACGGATACTGGCGATCATCGGCGGCGTATCGTGTGCGTATTTGCTTGAATCTTAAAGAGTTATCGTATGATTCAAAATCGGTACACTTGGTGCGCAATGGTGGCGAACAACATAGTGACGAGTACCATGAGTTAAACGCTTCTGAACTGGTTCCTTTGCTGGTGGATGGGGAGGTTCAGTTAACCCAGTCACTGGCGATCATTCAATACTTAGAAGAACACTACCCGGATGTCACTGTGATCCCCGAGCAAACGCCGCTTCGATACCAAGCGCTAGCTTTGGCTCAGGATATTGCAATGGAGATTCATCCCCTGAATAACTTAAGAGTTCTACAGTATTTAGAGGGGGAGTTAGCTTGCGAGCCAGAGCGCAAAGTCGCTTGGATTCATCACTGGATCCACAAAGGTTTTACAGCATTAGAAGAGAAACTTCAGAAGCATCGTAAACTAAATGGTGATTGCAAGTTTAGCCTGACAAGCTCGCCATCTATTGTCGATATTTGTCTGGTACCACAATTTTACAACGCACAACGCTTTGGTGTAGATACCTCTCTTTATCCAACCATTAACGCTGTTGTGCAGTCATGCAATCAACTACCAGCTTTTATTGATGCGATGCCAGAGAATCAGCCAGACGCTAATAGTTGATTCTTAGCATACATAATGTATTAACAAAATTTAAACGAGCCAATCCAAGTGTGTGATTGGCTCGTTTTTATTGGTGAGCAAAATTTTCTGTTTCTCGCTATCGTCGTGGCGCCTCAAAATTGCGAGGTTTTGTTGCTCTGCATAACATTTCCATTTACGCTTTGAGCAACGAGTTGTTTTGGATGCACTTTATTTATGACCAACATTTTTATCATTGTTGTTCTTCTGGTTTTATTCTTCTTTGTTATTCAAAAGTACGTGATTAAGCACGATGACACGCGTGATTATCCTTATCGCTCGAAAGGCCCTCTGCTCAGAGGTCAAGAGGGTGCGTTCTATAATGCGTTAAGAGCGGCGGTCGGGGAGCATGCCGTAGTATTCGCGAAAGTAAACATGTCCAGTTTGGTTACGCCAAAAGAAATCAAAAATAAGAAGCAGTTTTTTGTCGCGAACAATCGTATATCTCGAAGCTATTTTGATTACGTTATTTGTGACCCAAGGACACTAGAGCCGCGCGTTATCGTTGAATTGGATAATGGGCAGGAGCTAAACAAGGGTAAGATAGAAAGACAAAAGTTATTGATTCATGTTTGTAAGACGGCCAACCTGCCTTTAATCGGCGCTTCGATAAAGCACAGTTATCAAGTTGGGCGATTACGTCGTTTGCTTGCGGCACACATTGATTTGATTGAGCCCGATAAAGAAGTGCGTTTTTGTAAAAAATGCGGCAGTCCGATGATCATTAAAACCGCAAGCCAAGGTGAGTTCAAAGGGAGACGTTTCTTTACTTGTAGCCGTCAGCCGAATTGTACATACACCGAAAATTATAACGTTGTGTTTGAGGCGGACGACTAAACACGACAATTAACCAGCAGAAACAAGGGGCTTTGATTAGAGATGATCAAAGCCTTTTTTGTATCAGTCATCAAGGCAGGGCCTATACTTTGAAAAAGAGGGCAGAATAGGGCAGCCATATGCGATACGGATGGATTTTATCGGCGTTGTTCATCGCATCGAATGTTAGTGCGATACCTAATTTGAAACCACTGGAGTGTGAATTGACAGAGACACCCCAAGATCATTTCTTGTTTTACCGAGAGCAAATGGTTTACCACAGTGAGCAGTTTGTCATATTTCAAAACTTCAAAGGCAGGGTGAGCACTCAAGTAGACGTCAAAACAGGAGAGTTGATCCGTACAACCTATATCGGCGAACCATTTAAACCTAAATATCAGATTTTGTTCGGCACTTGCCCTAAGGTATCGCAAATCTTACAGATTTGGATGCTCAGTGAAGTGCCTTACGACAATTAAGTGAGATAATAAAAGTTATATAGATCACACTTTTAATCCATGAAGGATTCAGCTTTGCTGATAAAATCATCTGAAAACGCGTGTTGAGTTTACATTTTCGCCAAACGGTTCAAAGTTGGTAAATTTGTGCTTGCACCACCGTTCGCTTATAGCTAATATCCTCGTCGTTCCAGAGAAATGCGTCCGTAGCTCAGCTGGTTAGAGTATCGCCTTGACATGGCGGGGGTCGGTGGTTCGAGTCCACTCGGACGCACCATTCTGAATTGAATGGTTAGGAACATAAAAATTTGGGTCCGTAGCTCAGTTGGTTAGAGTACTACCTTGACATGGTAGGGGTCGGCGATTCGAGTTCGCCCGGACCCACCAAATTTTAGAAAAAGCCCACCTTTTGGTGGGCTTTTTTGTGTCTGTAATTCATTGATACTCAAGTAAAACTACTTCTTTTCTTGTCCCTTGTTTTTGCTCTGCTTTAGCCCCTTGTTAGAGATAAAAGCGCACTACTTGATCCGCAACACAACCTCAAAACCCTAAATGCAATGCATAAGGTGTATACGCTTCAAACCCACTAGAGCCGTCTATAAATCATGTTGCGTGCCACTAGCCGTGGCATTAGAGACAATGACTATTAATCTAAATTATCTGGCGTGTGAAGATTGGTGCCGCATATTGTACATTTGTAGTCACCAGTCGCTTCGCCTTCCATTAATGAGCTAATTATTGCTGCAAATAGACCAGAGAAGAAACCTTTAGCTTTTTTCTCGGTCTTTTCCTGCGCTTTAGAGAAGCTTTCGTACCGATGTAGCGTTACTTCTTTACAATTACAGCAAAACGCTCTTGTCTCTTCAGAACCGTACATTTTTACCAATTGATTTACTCCCTGTAAGTTAATTTCCCCAAGTGGCGTTATGTTCAAGGGTAAGTCACACAAGACTGATGTGTGACTTACCCTAAACACTAAAACGAACGTAATGTAAAACACCACATGTTATGAATGATTATTTAACGCCTTGTGATCCGAGCTTGCTAACTCTGCTGATTGAATAGTTGTGGCAATAAGCTCTTCAAACAGCTCTAATTGCCCAGCAGGTATCAATTGATTTTGTATAGCTTTTCGTTTGTTTGAGTCAAATAGCCGCTCTGTTAACCAACCAATTAGATACATCAGTGAAAGGCAGCCACCGGCCGTCGCTACATTACCGTCTATCACGAGAGGCAGATCCTGAACATCTCCTCCCATACTTTGTAGAACATCCTTTGCATCTGGGTTTGTTGTTAATCGCTTGCCTTTTAGTAAACCGAGTTCATGGAGGATGAATGATCCCGCACAAATCGAACCTATTAGCTGCCTATTTGGATCAAGATTCAACGCTGACATAAATTCAGCATCTTTTAAAGCGGCTGGAATACCCCGTTTGCCGCTTGTAATAAGAACGACATCTTGATTCGTCACCTCAGAAAGGTGTCCGTCTGTTTTAACTTTCATACCGAGGTGGGAATGATGTTCAGATTTAGTTCCAAGTATACTTACCGTCCAACTGTCGGTTGTGCGCCCTAGCAAGTCATACATAAGAAAGAAATCGACATCCGTGAAATCATCAAATAAAACAACGCCGATTTTATACATAACATTTATCCTTTTGGACTTACTCGTAAGTCGCAAAATGTGTAGTAGGAGGGGAGGGCATTCAATACACAAGCTTCTGCTGAGCACCTTAAACACCAAAGGCGGTGCAAACTAACAATGCCATGTGTACCAAATCCCTATTATAAAACTTTGTTATGTTTGTTTTATGAGCCCGCCCAGAAAAACTCAACCCTAATACCACTTGGGTCGTAACACATTAAATGTTTTGCGGGTCCTGTTTTAACAAGCTCGGGACCAAACTCAATTTCGATTCCCGACGCCATAAATTGATCACGCAACTCATAGAGTTGCTTCTCAGTCTCTACCAGTAAAGCTAAGTGATGCAAACCAATATTCGTTTTTCTGTCAAATGGAGTGGCGGCATCAGCCTTAGCCGCCCATAGTGTAAGCATGATATGCCCATCACTCACAAATATTGCCGGGTAGTCTGGATTTCTTTTTACTTCACTCCAACCTAATTGTTCAGTGAAAAACTTCGCGCTTGCTTCTAGGTTAGATACGGTTAAACCTACGTGGTGTATGCCTTTTGTTAACACAGTCACTTTGTTTCCTTACTCGTTTTAATGGCTATCAAACAAAGATAACTCGATAAAAAGTAAGCATCAATACACATATATTGATTAACTTCGTCAATCTATTCGAATACGGTAATCCAACTGGAAACATAACATTGTAAACAAGAAACCCAATCTTGAACTAAAAATTAAACTTAGAGTTCATTCTTAAGTACTGCATTAATCAAATACATTAATAGCCATAATATTTAAGCCAGCCTATAGGGCATATCATTCCATTAAACGTTTGAATGTTCTTATTCAAGCTAACGTCTTCCAATTTGTAACAGTGAACAACATTACTAGTCGAAGTAGATGCTGGTGTTGAATACGTCACAGGTTTAGAAGCGTTTGCTTTATGTATTTCATGTGCTCGCTGCTGGTCTATCGCCACTTGATTCTTATGATTGTTAACTTCTCGCAATCCAGATTCTAGGGGTAGGTGCCAATCCTTACATGTTGTTCCTAAACCATCATTCTGAGACTGATATTCTGATAACGCTACACGAGCTTCATTTACCGACTGATCGATATCGGACTGATCGACTAGCCAAGTAGAAAAAGAATAGTTAATGGCCTCTCGATAGTTTACCGATTGCTCTAAGCTATAAGCATCGGAATGAAAACAGGCCTCTACCACTGCCCATTGAGTCGATAGGTTTGATAATACGTTTTCAGGTATAGGCTGTAGCTGGCTTTGCGTAGACTGGCAACCGGCTAGAAGAAAAGGGACAGGGAGTAGTTTTAGAAAAAATTTTTGGTTCATTTTAATCTTAAAATTAATGCAATCTTTTTCATTATCATAATACAGGACGATTGAAGAAAGTAGCATTTCTATCAGTAAGGGAATGTGGCTAACGTACTGATAAGGTGTGAGTAAAGCGATATCAAAGCCCTCAACACACCTTAACTACGAATACTACCGCATAACAAAGATGCTATGCGGTAACGGTAGTATTCAGGCTTGAACAGTTTGTCGCACGTTGCTCTCGCCTGACAGCACGGAAATTCTCTCAAAATCTCGACTCGGGAAGTCAGGGTCTACGTACACAAACATACGACTTATCATTTTTCCTTCAAACTCAAATACACTACAAAAACGCCCTGTGGAAACTTTGTTGTCCGGCCAAGAGGTACCATCACTCATTACGCCGCCTTCCTGTCCTTCAACAATGACCTTGTTTCCAGCAGTCGTTATTTGAAAGCCGTCTATGTCGTGCCAGATACTAATCAACGAGCTACCAATCCTATTGCCAAACTCCACTAAGGCACTCTTTCCTTTCGCTTGCCCAAATTTAGGAAAGAAAAAATCAACATCCTCTGAGAATAGATCCAGATAGCTAGGATCACCGGCATCTATTTTCTCGAAATACTTAACTACTATCCCAACTAAATCGTCTTTTTCCATAATTATTTCACACCCATATTAGCTTTACGCACAACGCAGGGTTAAGTAGTAAGCGGAGCGACCACTCAACCTGAACGTTTGCATCTTAAACACCGAGTACATTTAAACTGAAATTGCCAAGAGTTGCGAATCTTATTGAAGTGCCTTGTTAGATGTAATCCGTTTAGCCTACGTATACACCATTGAAGTATTCGACGCGTTCTAACGTCATTCTTAACTTACATTCTTCAATCTGGACACCTTGCCAGGGCGAGGGTGTGGAAGACAGGCCCGTAAATTCACATTCGGCGTCTCTGTATTTTAGCCAAGCTCTTTGGGCCTTTCGAAATGGCTCTACCAGTTCGGTCTGAGACCATGTTTCCCTTAGTGCTTTTTCTTCCTCACCTATTCTAGCGATTGCTTCCTTGTAACTTTCGTTAAGCTCTTTATCTGCAGATTCCATCTTCTTTTCTACACACTGATAACCAGCCATAACGCCACCGCCTTTTACTTTGCAGGGATCTTCAACATCATCAGAAGCCAAGCAAGGTAAAGAAACCAACGCAAATATTATAAGTAATTTGTTCAAAATTGCCTCCAAGCTCCGAGTGCTTGTTAAACCGTTATCCGCTATTTTTCCTTTTCAATCATGCAGCTTTTTATCTGTGCCTTCAAAGATAAAATAGAAGGTTAGTGATTCTAGTGCCTAAATAGAAGGTAAAAGAGATTGATACACAGGTTAAATGACGCCGTAATCTGAGTTATTTTTAGTGGGCGTTTGGTGTTAATCTTTTCTGTGGAATCATTAGTTTGATGGCGTCTGAGGATGTTAATATGACTCCCATTGAATTTATTATCGCCCTGAAACACCTAGGTTGATTTAAGTGGTGACTATTCCCCTCCAATCATGAAGTTGATTCAAAGGTAGGGCGATAAATGTTGCGATTCGTAATAAAAATTTATGCCAAGTGCAGTTCGCTATCGTGGCTTATATTGAGTTGGGCAATAACCTCTAATGATGTCTGAGTTTCGTAGCTTGTTGTGTTTTGTATTGCGCCCCGAAACCCTTTTACGCCACAATTTAAAGCTACTTGATTTGAGCCGGCTACGCATAAACTGAATCACGTCGGATTCATTCAAACCAAATTGAAATTCGATAGCCTCAAATGGGGTGCGGTCTTCCCATGCCATTTCTATTATTCTTGACTCAGTTTCCGAGGTCAGTTTCATTTTAAATAACCTATTTTAGAAAAGACATTGTTACGACGGAAATTGAGTCTTGGTTCAAATGTTCTTATATGCGTGCTTAGTGTTTAGCGACTTAACACCTACAAAAACTTCTCAATGAGGACTTCGTCTACGTATTTCCCACGAACTTTTGCATGCTTCTTCGCGGTCCCTACGATTTCGAAGCCTTGTTTGAGATAGGCTGATAACGCTCGCTCATTATCGCTGCGAAGGTACGCAAATAGTTTTTCGTAACCCTTTTGTTTGGCTACTTCGAATGTCGATTTGAAAAGCTGTTTAGACACACCTTGGCCACGAGCACCGTCACTAACAAACGTACCAATTATGCCAACATGGTCAAAAGCTTTTGTATATTGTGCAAAGGGCTCGATGTTTTGGAAACCAATGACTTGTGAGCTATTTTCGGATAAAGCGACTGTAAACACGCCCCGTTCTGGGAAATGAGTAATGAACTCTTTTTCTTCTTCAGGTGTGAAAGGCGTATCTAATACAGTGTATAAACCTTCAATAATGATGGGATTGAGGACGTTTGTAATGCCTTCAGCATCACCTAAAGTTACCTGACGTACAATTAAATTCATGCCACTTAGCTCCTATTAAATTTAGGGCTGTTTTGTACATGAGTTGGAGACTTGCGGCAACAAGTAACGTCATTAAGTCGTAAAGAATATACCTATTACACTTAAGCGGCGGTTAATAGTGCTGATTGTTACTTTAGTATTTCTGATATATCACTTTTTAAGTGACGGCTTAACTTCTACAGAATATTTCCACATCACGATCCCGTTTTCTACAAGATCATAACTCGCGCTTTGACCCTCGGAGTTGAGTACAAATACCGGCATTTCCATCCTTGACGTAGCGCCATCTCGGTTGCATGACATGGTAGCTTCAAGCTGTATGCTATTTTTGCTCGGTTCTGAAAGGGTTCCTAAGTACGCGCAGCCGTCGACAAAACTGGTTTTGCTTTTTCCTTTAGAGGATATTTCAAAAGTCGGAAAAATGAATGTTGATTGAGGCTCTGTTACTACCACATTGACTTGATAGTTCGTCGCTGAAAAAGCATTGAAATGAGCTCCAAGCATAAGTAAGAACAAGATTTTTGATTTCATAAACTCTTCTTAATTTCGATATTACTCGTTTGGTTACGGCGCTATTAAGGTGACCACTTAATCTAAAACTTTACTGCGGAAGCATTAAAAAGGATACAAAGGTAGAGTAGTTGAATATGGTTAATCGGCCGTAAATAGTTTTATTAAGCGATCTTACATACCTAAAAGAGGTAAGTTCTTTCGCTTTTGATAGGTTAATGCTAATTCTAAACAGGTCTTGATTGAAGCTTCTGGCAAAGGAGCGGATAAAGATAGAATTATTGTTCGATTACCCTGAAACTCAAGTGAGTCACTATACAGTTCGCGGAATGTGTCGACGAGCTTAGTTTGGCAATTAAAGAACAGATAATAACGACTAGGCGTTTTCTGTTTCCAATCCATCCTTACCGGGCTACCTGTTTTCACACTGTAGCTTGGCTCTCCCCATTTTAGAGATTCTTCAACTTCCCCCAGTTTTAATTCAGAAGCGATAGTTAAGACGATATTTCGTAGCTCTTCTATCCGAATACGCACATGTTTTGGATACTCATCAAATCTTGCCTTCACTGCATGGTTCATTGGTATCTCCTATAAATAGCGCTGTTTTGGGGTGAAGCCCAAGCGTACTTTGGCTATGTAGCAATTACGTCATAATGTTATTAATCAATAAATCTAGCACATAGCCAAAATACTAAGCGTAAGGGTTTCCCTCGGTTACGTTTAGGATGCTCTGGGTGAAAACATGATGATTGACATGCCAAGCATAGCGACAGAAACCCCCACTATGTCCCAGAGCGTTGGTCGAACGCCGTCGATACACCACAACCATAGAATTGCGACAAAAATATAGACACCACCGTAAGCGGAATAAACTCTGCCAGTTGCGGTAGGATGTAAAGATAGAAGCCAAGCAAACATAGCAAGGCATAGCGCTGCTGGTACCAAAAGCCAAACTGACTTATCTTCCTTCAACCAGAGATAAGGTAAGTAGCAGCCTAATATTTCTGCAATGGCGGTTATAAAGAAAAGCCCAATGGTTTTGACTTCAGTCACTTAAACATTCCTATCTTTCTCTACAAATATATGATGCCGGTTAAATGGGCAATTGTTCGGCTCATTACATTTCGCCCAGCTTAATCTTGGATTGAGCCTCACTCACGGTTTGTTTACCGAATAACAAATCCATCATCGAAATGATTCGTTTGTTGTCTTTACCCCATTTATCTGGATTCGCGCTGTTTGGTGCTTTAAATTCAACTTGTCCTACTTTTTCGTTATTTTTGTAGGCTTTGATCTGAGCATCAGCGATAAATGTTCTAAAATCCCAGCTCCAGCGTGATACGTAAGTAAGTGTCAGCTCAGAGCTAACAGGAGGAGTGCCGTCGCTTACGACTGTGCATTTATGGGCGGTATCCAAACACCAGTCTTGCATCGAATCTAAGAAAACATCTCGCGTGGCGTTGTCTTTTACGATGGTGATTTCCTTGCTCTGATTTTCTTTCGAGATTGTTTCTACCGTATACTTTGGTGCCGCACATGCGGCTAATAGAATAGGCAAGCTTAGAATGATGAGTTTTTTGTGCATCTTATGTCTCTTTTTTAAATTTATATATTCAAACAACTTCAAGATACTGAGTTCAACGAGAATAACTAACAAGCATGGCAACAGTTATTAACAAAACCTTTAGAGTCGAAGGGTTTGTTTCGGGAGTATGCCAATGTCTCGAAGCAAAATAATTAGTAAGAGATTGCTATAGCGTTATGTTAACTCTTGAACTTATGTCCGTATCAATGTTCAGAATTCTTCGCATTGAAGTTTTTGAAGTGCAATTCTAACGGAATTTTAAATTGCTGCATAATGCTCAATTAAGAGGAATAGGGGAGCTTATCGTTAAACATAACGTGTAGTTCTGTAAATTGCCCCCTAAGACTAAGCTAAAAGGGCCTAATGTTTTAAAATAGCTTCTTGTCTATTCTGTTGTGTGAGTTTTCAATGTTGTCTCATACTAGCCACTTAAAAGAGCGCTGTAAGAACTCGTCTGCATTATCAAGGACGATTTCACCGTGAGCCATAACCAATATATTAGGTTTCCAAGACAGCAGTTTATTTAAGTGTTTTCGAGCCTCTTGTTTGCTAAACATAAAACTTAGGCGCCAATCCAAAGGCATTTTTCCATTCGGAGCAAGAATACCGGCCCCTTTAGCCACAAACCGCTGCCAGTAGTTAAAGTCCTGGCCAGAAAAATTCTCGACGAGGTCAGTAACAATTAAGGTCTTTGAAAGTCGATGATAAAACACACACTCTTCCATTAATGGAGAGCCAGAAAATAGTTCTTGTTCAACCTCAGAGTTCCAAGCATTACCGCCTTGGTTAAGTGAAGCGTGAAAGTGTATATCACGGCACTTCTTGATGACTTCATCTGTGCCATAAACTTCTGCGCTAGGATAGGCAAATACCCATTCAGATAAGAACAAGTGGTGTAAATGATTAGGAGCGATTAAGTATTTCACTTGGCCTAGATTGTTGATTTGCTCTCTAATCGAATTTGATAACTTAATTGGACTATGAACCCAAAGGCCACCATCAGAAAGCCTAACAATAGTCATACGAGTGGTGTATGGGAGTCCTAAGAATTGGACGGGATCTCCGTCAAATATCCATATCTCATGGGCTAACTTTTTCATGTCTCTCCAACCGTTAACACTGTATTAAGGCGGCATTTTAGTTACTCAAAAGCTGCCTTGCTGCACAATAAACGCTTCGCTAAGCGTAAACCAAAAATATTAGGTTTACCAAACCCTTATTGAGTGCAGTTGTATATCTTTGAGTATTTTTATACTGAACGGGCGTAAAGTAGTTTTAAGAGGATCATTTGACTTGATAGAACAAAACCCCGCTATTTTTGAGCAGGGTTTTGCAATTAGATAAAGGGGCTAACCGATGATGAAGAAGAAAATCGCGGTTGCAACAATACCAATCAACGCATAAGGAAACTGTGTGGTTGCGTGTTGCATTGCTGTACAGCCTGAACCTTGTGCAGATAACACGGTTGAGTCACTAAAGAAACAAGAGTGGCTCCCTGCCGCTGATGCTGAAAGCAGCGCTGCAACGGTTAAGTGTAGAGGCACACCAAGCTGTTCGCCCAAAGGTAGAACAATTGGCATCGCGACTGCAAACGTTCCCCAAGACGATGCCGTTGCAAATACCAACGCGCCCGTAATCATAAAGATAATCGCAGGGAAGTAAGACGCTGACAGGTAAGGGCTGACGGTCTCAATGACATACTGCGTGACGCCCAATGAGTCGTTGACCGATTTCAACATGAAACCACCAATAACGGTCGCAAGCGGCAGTAGCATAACTTTAATGCCATCATAAACAGCTTCGAACATGTCGTTCATCGAGATCAGTTTTTGTGCGCCGTAAAAGCTAATAGTAAAGATTAACGCGACGAAAACACCAGCAAGTAGATCGATACCAAAATACCAACTTGCGGCAACAAGTACGATCATTGGTAACAAGAAGTTGACAAGGCCCATGGTTGGGTTGGTATGTGCAGAGACATCGGGACCAAAGTCGACATCTGTTGCACCGTCTGGACGAACTTGACCATTCTTCGCACGCTTTTCTGCCTTTTTCATCGCGCCTAGATCAGGGATCTTTTCCATTGCAACCAGCAAAACAATCACCAGCGTTACCCAGCCGTAAGCCATGTATGGAATAGCTTCAATGTATGCTTTGATACCATCTCCCGCTTCTGCTACTCCGTTTGCTTCTAGCAAAGAACTGAAGAAAATTGCCCAAGTGGAAATTGGTACGAGGATACAGATAGGTGCGGCGGTTGAATCCACAAGATATGAGAGTTTTTCACGCGAGATTTGGTAGCCGTCCGTAACTTTTTTCATTGAGGAAGAAATTGCAATCGCATTCAAATAATCGTCGATAAAGATCAGAATACCTAACGCAAAGGTCATCAGCATCGATTGCTTACGGCTTTTTACTTTCGTGACCAACATGTCGGAGAAGCTTAAGATACTGCCGCCTTTCTCCAAAATAGCAATTAGGCCGCCCATCAAACCACAAACGAGGATGATCCAGGCAATAGTTTCATCCATCATTACACTCATGGAAATATCAACAATCTGTTCTACCGCTTCAGTTGGGTTAAGCAGAAGAACACCGGCAATAGCGCCGCTAAAGAGGGCTTCCACAGTTCGGTGTGTTGTCAGCGCAAAGACCAATACCAACGCCGTTGGTAAAAGGCTCATCCATCCGTAGGCTTCGCCTTCCTCATGGTTCAAACCGATTGTGGTAAAAAAGACAAACGTCGCAACCGAGATTAAAGAAACAATAATGTGTTGAGAGTTGATTTTAAGAGGCGCATCCAGCGCCTTGGTCTGCGTAGTCATAAAGTTCATTTCCTTTGTTTATGCCGAGTGCAACATCCAGTCGATTTCCAATGGAGTAATAGCTCGCTCAAATTCTGCGAGTTCACTCTGTTTGCAAGCTAGATACAAATCGATAAAGTCTCTTGAGATGTATTGAGCCAGCTCACTGTGCTCCAGTCGCTCTAGAGCTTCTGACATACGCAGAGGTAACTCAATTGCATCATCACTGAGAGTCGGTGGACATTGATCTTTGGTGTAGCTTTCACTCGCTAATACTGCGGAAAGTACTACTGCAGCGAGAATGTATGGGTTAACGTCAGCGCCTGCTATACGATGCTCTATACGGCGATTTTTGCTATCGCTGATAGGCACACGCAACGCAACACCGCGGTGGTTTTCTCCCCAATCGGCTTTGGTCGGGACGTAAGCGCCAGGAACAAAGCGACGGTAAGAGTTAACGTTAGGGCAGATTAGGGCCATGGCATCGGATGTTTGTGACAGCATCGCTGCCATGGTTTGATAGAAGAAGGCGCTCGCTTGACCGTCTGGTTGGCTAAAGTGGTTGTTACCATCTGTATCAACCAAGCTGAGGTGAATGTGCATGCCATTACCCGCTTGCTCACTAAAAGGTTTCGCCATAAATGTGGCGTCAAATCCGTGCTGATGAGCGACTTGGCGAATCAAGCGTTTTGCGATGATGATTTCATCACATGCTCGAAGTACATCTTTAGAATGGTTGAAGTTGATTTCGAACTGCCCTGGTGCCGATTCAGATAGGGCTCCGGAAGTGTTTAAACCTTGTTCTAATGCAATTCGATTAAGGTCGGCCAAGAAATCAGCGTAGTCATCTAGTCCATCAAGGTCGTAAACCTCGGTATCTTTTTCTCGAGTTTTTTTCGTGGGGTTAATTGCCGTTAATGGTTCGCCATTTTCGCCGCGGGTTTTGTCTATTAAATAGAACTCCAGCTCGAGCGCGACACAAGGATATTGGTCTTTAGCATGCAGTGTTTGCAATATAGAAGCGAGAATGTTTCGGATGAACAGTGGGTTAGGGTGCTGCCCGGTTTCATCCATCATACTAAGCAGTAGCTGACCAACTTGTTCTTTTGCCGTCGGCATTAAGGTGCCGCTGATTGGATAGCAGAGATTATCTGGTTCTCCGAGATCTTCTCCCAACCCGGCCGTTTCAACGACGTTACCTTTGGTATCTAGGGTGATGGTCGAAAGGGGGAGGGCAACACCTTTATTCAGTTTTTCTAGAGCATCTATCGGGATGCGTTTTCCTCTTGGGGTGGCATTTATATCGGTAAAGATGAGATCGATAAATTCAATATCGGGCCATTTTTGTTTAAAATTTTGTACTTCCTGTAGATACGATTCCATTTTCTTCTCCAAATAGCCTGACGAGTAGAAATTAGAAATAACCAAATTAACAAATAAATTACAGCACTCTGAACGAGTTGTTTGTTTTTCAGGTTATTTTTAATTTAAACATGCACTTACACTGTGTTTTTGATGTTTAACGGCTGGTTTTTATGTCTTTCTGTTAACCATTTTGTAACAGTTGGTTTTGTTTTGTTCAATATAATGAGCATAAATATTCAGTTTTGAAGCCTAAAAAGTGCGTCAGATCACGTTGTGACGATAATAATGGTCATCTGTGTTGATAATTTTGTACATGGTTTGTAGGGTTTGTGTTAAATAAATTGAACACGGACATATCATGGCAGATACACACAAACCCATCATTGGTGTGGTTAGCTGCGCTAAAGAGTTGGGTGGCTATCAGATACAAGCGGTCAACGACTTTTACCTTCGCGCCATAAAGGATTTTGGAGGACTACCGATTATGTTGGCTCCCGACATGTCGGGCGATGACGTAACCACCATCCTAGACATATGTGATGGTTTTCTTTTTCCTGGCAGCCACTCTAACGTTGCGCCACATCGATACAATGCAACGCACGAAGAGAGCTACAAAGATGAAGCTCGTGATGAGCTCTCATTCACGTTAATTCGTCATGCGGTTGACCAAAACATTCCGTGCCTTGGTATTTGCCGCGGCTTTCAAGAGATGAATGTCGCACTTGGTGGCTCGTTAAACCCAGCCGTTCATGACTCCGGCTTCAATGACCATCGTGAAGCGCCTGTTGAAGTTTTCGAACAAAAATACGCGCCAGCACACGCTGTGCTAGTTCAAAAGCAGAGCTTATTTGAACAATGGCTGGTGCAAAATCATTGGGAAAACACCACCTTCTTTGAAGTGAACACACTACACAACCAAGGCATCGATCAGCTTGCTCCTCTATTACAAGTAGAAGCTAAAGCCCCGGATGGCTTGGTAGAAGCATTTAGTCTTCCTAATCAAAAATTTTTCGTTGGCGTGCAGTGGCACCCAGAATGGGAAGCAAAAACCAATCATTTCTCTCAAATTTTGTTCAATGAATTTATGATGGCTACCTCTCGTTAAACGTTTGGAGCTGTATGAATGGACAATCAAGAGATTGGTAAAAATATTGTTCAGTTACGAAAAAAACATGGATTGTCACAAAGGGAACTAGCCGAGCGCGCTGGTATTACCCACAGTGCAATCTCATCCATTGAAAATGGCAAAGTGAGCCCGTCGGTCAGCTCACTACAAAAAATCGTTAATGTATTTTCTTTATCGTTATCAGAGTTTTTCACTTTTGAACAACCTTCGAACGATGAAGTGAAAGTAGTCATCAAGCCGTCAGATCTTGTGGAAATCGGGAGCGAGACGGTGTCCATGAAACTGGTAACGAATGGCGACAAAGATCAAGTCATCGGATTCTTGATCGAGGAATACGCACCTTATGGAACCACTGGTGCGGCAGAAATCAAACACGAAGGCGAAGAGATTGGCACCGTATTAGAGGGTGAAATCACTCTGGAATATAAAGGGCAATCTCATGTCATAACAGCGGGCGAGTCGTACATTATTGATACGACGAAGCCCCATCGATTTACAAATCACACAGACAAGGCTTGTCGAATGATAAGTGCGCATACGCCAACCACATTTTAGTGGGGGCTTGCCTTGTGTGATCACAAGGAGAGCGTATGAAAACCCAAGAGCAATGGATTGAACTAAAAAACAATCTAAACATCGAAAACAGGGCGTACATTAACGGTGAATACAGTGCCGCTTTAACAGGGCAAACCATCCCGGTAGTTAACCCAGCAACAGATGAGATATTCACCGAAATCGCCCGTTGCCAAAATGAAGATGTTGATCTCGTGGTTTCATACGCTCGCCAAGCATTTCAATCCGGTCAGTGGAGCGAGAGCAGCCCAGCTCATCGCAAAGCAGTGCTTAAACAGTTTGCTGACTTGATTGATCAAAACCAAGAAGAATTGGCTCTGCTAGAAACGCTTGATACCGGTAAGCCTATCTCTCACAGCTTCTCTACCGATATTCCTGGCGCGGCGAGTGCATTACGCTGGTACGCAGAAGCAATCGACAAAGTATACGGCGAAGTTGCCCCAACCGAAAAAGATGTACATGCCTTTATTTCCCATCAGCCAATTGGCGTGGTCGCTGCGGTTGTGCCGTGGAACTTCCCCCTTTGGCTTGCGTGCTGGAAGCTTGGCCCTGCTTTAGCCGCTGGTAACAGCGTGATTCTAAAACCGTCAGAAAAATCTTCTCTCACCGCGATATTCCTAGGTCAACTTGCTTCTCGAGCGGGCTTACCAACAGGCGTTTTCCAAGTCGTTACGGGTTTTGGTCATGAAGCTGGCGACGCGCTGGCGAAACACCAAGACGTAGACTGCATCGCCTTCACAGGCTCGACGCGCATTGCAGGTCAACTGATGGTCAGATCGGGTGAGAGCAACCTAAAGCGTGTGTTTGCAGAAGCGGGCGGCAAGAACGCGAACATCGTGTTTGAAGATTGTGATGATTTAGACCGCGCAGCAGCAGACACCGCTGCAGGGTGTTTTTACAACCAAGGTGAGGTGTGCGTCGCGGCAACCCGCCTGCTTGTTCACGAAAGCATCAAAGAGCAGTTTATAGAAAAAGTTATTCAAGCGTCGAAAGCGTTCACGCCAAAAGACCCAATGGACCCAAGTTCATCAATGGGTGCGCTCATCGACCAAGATCATAAATCAAAAGTATTGGAATACATCTCGTTAGGTGAATCAGAAGGCGCAAACGTACGTTGTGGCGGCGATGTCGATGGGCAGGGCGCATTTGTTTCCCCAACCATTTTAGACAACGTCGACAACAAGATGCGTGTCGCCCAAGAGGAAATTTTTGGTCCGGTGCTGTGTGTCATTCCATTCAAAGACGAAGCGCAAGCAATCGAGATCGCTAACGATTCGAAGTACGGCTTAGGCGCGGCACTCTGGAGTAGCAATATCAACCGCGTTCATCGCGTAGCAAAACGACTGCAAGCCGGCTCGGTTTGGGTTAACAACTACAACGAAGGTGACATGACGGTTCCATTTGGTGGATTCAAAATGAGCGGAAACGGTCGAGACAAGTCTCTCCACGCGATTGAAAAATTCACCGAAACCAAAACCACTTGGATTCGCCTCCATCCTTAAGCCTGCTGACGATTACGATAAATAAAGGAATAGTTCTATGAACAAGCATACGGATTCGTTCTACGCGCACTCTGTGCCAAACATGCCGGAATACACACAATTACAAGACAACATCGAGTGCGATGTGTGTGTAGTCGGTGCGGGATTCTCTGGTCTTTCTTCTGCACTGCACCTAGCGGAAAAAGGTTTTAAAGTTGTTGTGCTAGAAAGCGCAAAAGTGGGCTTTGGGGCAACTGGTCGTAACGGCGGCCAAATCGTTAATAGCTACAGCCGAGATGTTGACGTGATTGAAAGCCGTTACGACCAAAACCAAGCTAAAGCTCTGTGCGATATGATTTTTGAAGGCGGCGATATCATCCGTGGTCTGATCGACAAATACGACATCAACTGTGATTACAAGCAAGGCGGCTTGTTCACGGCACTGAATAGTAAACAACTCAAAGGGCTAGAAGAGCATAAGAAGAACTGGGAGCGTTACGGCAACGACCAACTGACTCTGCTTGACGCAGGAGAAGTAGAACAAGCGGTAGGGACCAAAGTGTACACTGGTGGCTTGTTGGATATGCGCGGTGGTCACATTCACCCGCTTAAACTCGCGTTAGGTGAAGCCGCTGCGTTTATTTCTCTGGGTGGCCAAATCTTCGAACAGTCGGCGGTCGTGTCGATTGACAAAGGGATTAACCCAGTAGTCAAAACGGCGCAAGGTAGCGTGAAGAGCAAGTACGTGGTTTTGGCAGGTAACGCGTATCTTGGTGGGTTGGCACCAAACATCAGCAACAAAGCGATTCCGTGTGGCACACAAGTGGTGGCGACTCAGCCTTTGAGTGATGAGCAGCTAAAACAAGTGCTGACCAGTGACTACTGCGTTGAAGACTGTAACTACTTGCTTGACTACTTCCGCTTAACCGCCGACAAGCGTTTGTTATTCGGAGGTGGCGTGGTTTACGGCGCACGTGACCCAGAAAACATTGAAGCATTGATTCGTCCGAAGATGGAGAAAGTCTTCCCACAATTGAAAGGCATCAAGATTGATTATACCTGGACGGGTAACTTCTTGCTGACTTACTCACGCATGCCGCAATTTGGCTCGTTTGCAGACAACATTTACTACCTACAAGGCTACAGCGGTCACGGTGTAACGTGTACTCACCTCGCAGGCAAGTTGCTGGCAGAAGCATTGACCGGACACGCTGAACGTTTCGATGCGTTTGCTGCACTGAAACATTACTCCTTCCCAGGTGGCCGCCACTTCCAAATTCCGTTTACGGCAATGGGCGCGGCTTACTACAACCTACGTGACAAACTGGCGATTTAAGAGATAAGGAATATCCAATGAGCAAAGTGGTGAAATTTGCAGCCCTTCAACTGACGAAAAGCTGGGATCTGGAAGATAACCTAGCCAAAGCAAAAAAGGCGATTCGTGAAGCAGCACAAAACGGTGCGAACGTGATTCTTCCGCAAGAGCTGTTCGCTGCGCCTTACTTCTGCAAAAAACAGGAAGCAAAGTATTTCGAGCTTGCAGAAGAAACGGAGAATTGTCGTCTTATTAAAGAGATGAGTGCGTTGGCTAAAGAGCTCGGCGTGGTGATTCCTGTCAGCTACTTTGAAAAAGCGGGCAACACGTTTTTTAACTCGCTAGTGATGATTGATGCCGATGGTACGGTACTAGATAACTACCGCAAGTCACACATTCCTGATGGCCCGGGCTACAGCGAAAAGTACTATTTTAGCCCTGGCGATACCGGTTTCAAAGTGTGGCAAACCAAGTTCGGTAAGTTCGGTGCTGGCATTTGTTGGGACCAATGGTTCCCAGAGCTTGCGCGCAGCTTGGCTCTGCACGGCGCGGAAGCGATTTTTTACCCAACTGCAATCGGTTCTGAGCCTCAAGATCCGACACTGGATTCACGTGATCACTGGCAACGTACAATGCAAGGTCACTCGGCAGCAAACCTCGTTCCAGTCATCGCGTCAAACCGAGTTGGTACTGAGGTCGATGATGGTATCGAGACCACGTTCTACGGCTCTTCTTTTATCACTGACCACACTGGTGCAAAAATTGCCGAAGCACCACGTGAAGGTGAAACCATCATTTACGCAGAAATCGATCTCGCTGCGATAGCGAAAGCGCGTCATGCGTGGGGCTTGTTCCGCGACCGTCGTCCAGACCTCTACACCAGCGTTGGCAAGCTAGCTGTTTAAAGAGGCGTTAGTATGAAGTTATCGACAACACCAGCGCAAGATGGCTTCTATTTTCCGGCTGAGTTTCAGCCGGTTAGTGAAGTTTGGCTAGCGTGGCCAGAAAGGAAAGACAATTGGCGTGATGACGCATTACCCGCGCAAGAAACTTTTGCCAGAATCGCGAACTTAATCGCGGAAGTGACCAAAGTGTGTGTGGCGGTGTGCTCGCACAACTTTGACCGAGCGCGTCAAATGCTTCACTCAGATGTACGTTTGGTGGAAATCCCATTTAACGATGCGTGGATGCGCGATATTGGACCGACCGTGCTCGTGAATCAGGCGGGCGAGCGCCGTGGGATTAGTTGGCAATTCAACGCGTGGGGCGGCGAATACAACGGGCTTTACGATAACTGGCAGCAGGACGATCTTGTCGCTGGCTCGGTATGCGACATCATCGGTATTGATCATTACCGTGCTCCGTTTGTACTTGAAGGAGGGGCGATTCACACCGATGGTGAAGGCACCCTTTACACCACAGAAGAGTGCTTACTCAGTCCGGGGCGAAATCCGCAATTGAGTAAAGCGCAAATCGAAGAGCAGTTAAAGGCGTACCTCGGTATCGAAAAAGTCATTTGGTTGCCAAATGGTTTATTCAATGACGAAACAGACGGCCATATCGACAACCTGATGCACGTTATCGCACCGGGTAAAGTGGTACTAAGTTGGACCGATGACCCAAGCGATCCGCAATACGCGTTGTCTCGTCAAGCGGAACAAGTACTGAAATCTCAGCACGATGCGAAAGGGCGCGAGATTGAAATTGTCCGTTTGCCATTACCGGGTCCGTTGCATTACAGCGAGCGCGAAGCCAATGGCATTGACGCCAGTTCAGGAATGAGTCGACAAGCTGGCGAACGTCTAAGTGCCTCTTATGCGAACTTTCTTATCGTCAACGAGCATGTGTTCTTGCCGATGCTGGACGAAGAGACCGACGCTATGGCGATCGATATTTTGCAAAACGCGATGCCGGAATACCAAATCATCGCGATACCGTCGAGAGAGGTTCTACTCGGCGGAGGGAACATTCACTGTATTACGCAGCAGATCCCTGCTTAAACATAAACTCGCCGCTGGCTTAGCGGCGATGATGAGTTGTCAAAAGGAATGACCATGCAACAGATACAAAACCAAAGCCTTGTTTCGTTTATGGTAGCGAATCCACAACAGGGCATTGCAGTGACTAATCCGGCGACCGGAGAACTCCTCGGGTACGCACCAGTCTCAACCGAAAACGACATTTTAAATGGCATTGAACGTGCCAGTGTGGCGCAGAAAAAGTGGGCGGCACTGCCAGCAAAAACGCGCGCTGGCATGCTCAATCGTTGGTTCCAACTTCTGTTAGAAAACAAAGCCGACCTTGGCCGCTTAATGACGTTAGAGCAAGGTAAGCCGCTGGCTGAAGCTCAAGGTGAAGTGCTTTACGGCGCGAGTTTTATCGAATGGTTTGCTGAAGAAGCGAAACGTACCTACGGTGAGACGATTCCTGCCCCAAGTGCGGACAAGCGTTTGGTGACCATCAAACAGCCAATTGGTGTCGCCTGTGCGATTACGCCTTGGAACTTCCCAATTGCGATGATCACGCGCAAAGCAGGGCCAGCTTTAGCGGCCGGTTGTAGCTTTGTCGTAAAACCATCTGAATCTACGCCGCTGTCTGCGTTTGCGGTCGCAGAGCTTGCCTATCAAGCGGGTATCCCTCGCGATGTGCTGCAAGTGGTTCTGGGTGAAAATTCACGTCAGGTAGGCGCTATTTTTACTTCGCATCCGTTGATTCGTAAGTTGTCTTTCACTGGCTCTACCCAAGTTGGTAGTGTGCTGATGCAGCAAAGCGCGGCGGACATTAAACGTACCTCAATGGAGCTCGGTGGCAACGCGCCGTTTATCGTATTCGATGATGCCGACATTGATGCAGCCGTGGCGGGTGCGATGGCGTCGAAATTCCGTAACGCAGGTCAAACGTGTGTGTGTGCGAACCGTTTCTACGTACACAGCAAAGTGTATGACGAGTTCGTTGCTAAGTTCGACGCTGCGGTTCAGCAGCTCAACGTCGGTAACGGCTTAGAAGAGGGCGTAAACATCGGTCCTGTGATCAGCGAATCGGCAAAGCAAGGCATTCAAGCGTTGATCGATGGTGCTATCGAGCAAGGTGCTAAGCCAGTTTCAGAACTCAAAAAGCTGGATGGTCTATTTATGCAGCCAGTGATACTCAAAGACGTTACTCACGACATGAAGATTGTCTCTGAGGAAATCTTTGGCCCTGTCGCGCCAGTGATTCGTTTTGACAGTGACGCACAGCTGATCGAAATGGCGAACGACACCATTTACGGTCTTGCGTCGTACTTCTACAGCCAAAACATCCACCGTGTTTGGAAAATCGCAGAAGCGCTCGAATACGGCATGGTCGGCATTAACGAAGGTATGATCTCTACTGAAGTTGCTCCTTTCGGTGGTGTTAAGCAGTCCGGCATCGGACGCGAAGGAGCAAAACAAGGTATCGATGAATACATGGACGTGAAATATCTCTGCTTTGGCGGCAACTAATTAAGGACAAAACAATGACAAACCAACAACTACACGAAAGAAGAAGCCAAGTTATCGCTCAAGGCATGGGCGCACTATACCCACTTTACGTCGAGAAAGCAGAAAACGCTTACGTATGGGATATCGAAGGCAACAAATACATCGACTTTGCAGCGGGCATCGCGGTAACTAACACCGGGCATTCTCACAAACGTATCAGTGAAGCGGTAAAAGCTCAGTTGGATAACTTCTCGCACACGTGTGCGATGGTTACGCCGTATGCGTCATTCGTTGAGCTGGCAGAAAAGCTGACAGAACTTGTACCAGGTGAGACTAAGAAGAAAGCGATCTTTCTAACCACTGGCGCCGAGGCGGTCGAAAACGCAGTGAAAGTAGCGCGCGCTCATACGGGTCGTAGCGGCGTGATAGCATTTAAAGGCGGCTTTCACGGTCGTACTAACATGACTATGGGGTTAACTGGTAAAGTTGCGCCGTACAAAGCGGGCTTTGGTCCTTTCCCGAACGAAATCTACCACGCGCCGTACCCAAATGCGTTCCACGGCATCAGTGTGGAGCAAAGCTTACAAGCGATCGACGATCTATTTGCTTGCGATATCGAACCTTCACGCGTTGCGGCGATCATCTTCGAGCCAGTGCAAGGTGAGGGCGGCTTCTACAAAGCACCTGAAGCGTTTGCACAAGGCTTGCGTCAGCTGTGTGATAAGCACGGTATTATGCTGATTGCCGATGAAATCCAAACGGGTTTTGCTCGTACCGGTAAAATGTTTGCAACAGAGTACCTAGGCATTGAACCAGACCTAATGACAATGGCGAAAGGCATTGCTGGTGGTTTCCCAATCTCAGCGGTGGTTGGGAAAGCGGATGTGATGGACTCTGCGCTGCCGGGTGGTTTAGGTGGCACTTACGCGGGCTCTCCACTTGGTTGTGTTGCTGGTCTTGAAGTGCTGAAAATTATCGAAGAAGAAGATTTGTGTGCTAAAGCGATGGGCATTGGTGAAGTGGTCAATGCACGTATGACCAAACTGCAACAATCTGTGCCTGCTATTGGTGAAATCCGTACCACGGGTGCAATGATGGCGATTGAGTTTACTGACCCAGAATCAGGCAAACCACTGCAAGAGATGACCAAAGCGGTGATTTCTAAAGCGCAAGAAAACGGCCTTATTCTGCTTTCTTGTGGAGTAAAAGCGAACGTGATTCGTCTGTTACCTCCACTGACCATCGAATCTGACGTACTGAACGAAGGCTTAGATAAGTTGGAAAAAGTGATTCTTGAAGTGGCGTAATTCACGCGCTTTTAAATAGCAATAACAAATCAAGGAAGCGGTTGGCATCAATCGTTTCCTTTTTATTTTTTAGCGTATCTGCTGCCTATCTAAAAAGTATTGCTCAAGCTCCAAGTCGTCACTTTTATTACGGATGACTTAACAATTGGGCTCGTTCTTACTTTCCACTTAGTCGCTACTTTGTTCTCCTCGAATGTGGTTTGGTGCTCGCATTCTAAATCCCGACATCTGAAAGCCACTTGAGTCTATAATTTTATTGAGCGTCATTCCTCACTTTTTGGACTATAAAAATGAGATAGTATTCATATCCCACTTAGGTTGCTTGTCAGATTAGCAGGACGAACTTTGATAACAAAGAATACAAGGTATGCCATTTTACTCGGCTTAGTTCCCATCGCCATATTTGTAGTGGCCTTTCATTCGATAACCAACTTTTACGTCAACTCGGTAAAAGCGTCGAAAATAGATGCTTACGTAGAATATTTAAATCAAAGGTCTGCCTATTTGGACAGAGCAATAGTGAAGCAGATTGCTCAGTTAGATTTTACTTGTAGTGATAGTGATGTAAGAACTTTACGCGACCCACGTTTTTATAACCGTTACATTCGTTTTATTGCGATGACCACAGAAGGCGGAAAAACGTGTTCCACGGTTGGTAGTGAAGTGTCTCGCCCATCTAGTAGTGAACGATTTCAGATGGATGAGAACTTTTTCGCATCACTCATTTTGCCGCAACAGAATGACCAAATAGAGTGGATGGTCATTTATGATAATGAACACGTTGAAGTCTTCTGGGTACTTGATAACAGTTGGGTTAACGAGGTAATAAAAACGCCTTGCAAAGACTGCCTATTTGTAGAGTTTAAGTATGATGAACCAATATTTGGTGATTTAACGATAAGCCGTGGCAAAGCGAATATTGCAGGAGAAGAAAACGCACTGTCAAAAGAGTTTTTCTTTTCAGGAGAGTCTCAAGCCAACATGCTCATCAAGATATACAGCGGTGAAAAACTTAAAAATTATGCTCAGGAAAGAGTACTTTTGTGGGGCGGTCTTGTAAGTGTGCTTGCTGGTCTTGTGACTGCCTTTGCATACATATCTGGTAAAAGCTTGAGAAAATCCATTACAGGTCTAATTGAAAATGGGATTAGTAATGCAGAATTTATTCCTTACTACCAGGCGATTGTCGATAGTCGCGATGGTAAGACAGTAGGATATGAAGCTCTGATTCGATGGTCGCGGCGTGATGGAATGGTGCCACCAAATATGTTTATTGGTGCTGCAGAAGAAAGTGGCCTGATTATCCCGATGACCAATCAGCTTATTCGTAAAATCATACGAGACTTAAGTGACTTACCCGAGCATACGTGGGTCAGCATCAATATTGTTTCCTCCCATTTAGAGTCAGGTGTATTAACGAAGTTACTGTCGGAGTTAAATTGGCCAATCTCTAATAGAATTCATTTTGAATTGACCGAGAGAATACCAGTAAAAGACACTGAGGCCGCGAAAAAAGAGATTTTGTATTTAACGAATAAAGGCTACAAGTTCAAAATTGACGATTTTGGTACCGGATATGGTGGCTTTTCTTACCTACAAGATTTGGGCATCCGGTGTGTAAAAGTGGATAAGATGTTCATTGATCCAATAGGATCTGACGACCAAAAATTGAAAGTGCTGGACTCAATTGTGTCTGCAGCGAACAAAGCGGAATGTGAGATGATTGCAGAAGGTGTAGAGAGCCAGGCTCAAGTCGAATACCTGGCTCAGCATGCGATTTACCTTATTCAAGGTTATGTTTACGCTAAACCTGAGCCCCTGATTAACCTTGCAAGCGCTTAACAGCCATAACATCCCGCTTTAAAGGTGCCAGTTTCCTAGGTTAGCGCTGAATTCTGCTGATGGGCTCACACTTGAGGATTCCTAACACTCTCATTACTCCTAGAGTGTTAGGAATTAACGTTACTTAGGAGGAGAGTGCGGCTCTTTTCGTTTTGATTGACGTAATGAGCTGAGGTAGTAATGACATTACGATCATTCCCAGCATTAAGCTGTATTGCAGAGGAGTGAACGTTTCCCCCAATAGCAGTAGACCCGAAACAATGCCTGCGACTGGGTTTGCAATACCACCAAAGGTAAAATCTACGACCGACATCCGCTGTAATAACCATACATACATGCCATACCCTAATGCGGTGTTCAGAATAATTACCCAAAGTAACCCTAGAATATTCGTCATGGATACGTCCTGAACGACCGTAGCATATGGCTCTGGATTGTTTATCGCCAGCACACTTGTTGCGATAGACATAATCACGCCACCCAAAATGAGCTGCCATGTTAACACTGTCCACCAGTGCATTTTTGTACCTAGTGACTTTGTTACGCTACTTCCTATCACGATGCACATAATGGCGGAGATCATCGCAAGTAAGCCCACGGGGTCGAGAGAAATAGAGCTAGGATCAAATAAGAACCAAGCTAAAGCAATCAAAGTTGCGCCGCTTATCGCTTGAATGCCACTAGGCTGACGTTTGTAGACCGCCCAACCAAACAGCATCGCAAAAACGGGGACCGAAACCATACCAACACCAGAGATGGCAGAAGGAAGCGTTAACGCCATGACAAAAATAAGACCAAAGAAGCAAGCGATGTTGATGGTTCCTAAAACAAGCAGCACCTTCCACTCACTTCTTTTTGGAAACGAGGGCTTTATTGCCAGCAACAAAAGACCCGCAGGCAGTGCCCTTAGAGCGCCAAGTAAAACGGGAGGCCAGTCCGGTAGAGTAAACTGAGTAACAGCGTAAGTCGTCCCCCAAAAAAAGGCAGGAATCATCGCAAGTAAAATGTTCATGTTAAATATCTTTATGTAGAGATAATTAAATGTAACGATATCGGCAAGGTGGCTTTTTGTAAAGTATCTTTATGTTAAAATAAAAAATATATGATGTTTGGAGAGAAATAATGGATGCAATTGATAGAGTGGTAGAGCAGTGGGCTAGGGAGAAGCCAGACCTCGACACTGAACCGATGGCAATAATGGGTCGACTAATGCGAATTGCAAAACACATGGAATCTAGGGTCGCCGAGCTACATAAGAAGTACGATCTGAAAATGGGTGAATTTGATGTGTTAGCGACACTGCGTCGAGCTGGTTCACCATATTGTCTTACTCCTTCAGCGTTAATAGAGTCGATGATGCTCACTTCGGGTGCGATGACCAATCGCTTAGATAAACTTGAGAAGAAAGGGTTTATTAGCAGAACCCATAGTAAAGAAGACCGACGTAGCGTCACCGTTGAACTAACAGAGCAAGGCTTAACCTTAATTGACAAGCTAATTTTGGAGCATGTAGACGTTCAGCAATCGTTATTGCATGGTCTAGAAGGCAATGAAAAAGCGCAGGTTAACCAGGCGTTAAAATTGCTATTGCCACAATTTGAGTGAGAACGCAGAAGGAGGTAGGGGATATGAAAAGCAAAGAACTAGAACAATACTTAAGTACCTTCATGTGTGCAGAAAGTGATTTCCCATTTGGGCCTGAAGCGGTTGTATACAAAATCAAAGGCAAGATGTTTGCCATCATTGCAGAGAGAAACGGTCGGGAGTATGTCAGCGTAAAAGTAAAACCAGAAGATGGAGAAGTCTTAACGTCGCAGTTTACGGACATTATCCCGGGTTATCACTTAAATAAGCGTCATTGGATAACGGTTTATTTTAACGGTGATGTCGAGGATGGGTTGATTCAAGACTTGTGTGAACGCTCTTATGCTCTTGTCGTTGCCAAGCTGCCGAAAGCACAACGAGCGTTGCTTGGTGAGTAATTGGCAACGCACTGGCCTCTGTTGTTTTGTCGCTCGTTGCTCGTAGCCTTTACGGAAAAATTCGCACCTTTTTCATCCTCGGGCTATATAAGAATAAGAAGGTGGAAAAGGGGAATGATATGCGAGCATTATCTGAATGGCTAAAAGAATACGGGGAGAGTCACCAAAACCCTATCAACCAAAAGATTCACACAATCGCAGTTCCAGGTATCTACCTTTCTGTGGTTGGACTTATTTGGTCGATTCCCCAGATTTCATTATTAGGCTTCGAACTTAATTGGGTTTGGGTAGCAGTGATCCCCACTTGGGTTTTCTATTTTCGTTTGTCTCTGAGCGTATTCATGATGATGATCGGCTACACATTAGCGTGCATTGGCCTTATTTGGTCTCTAGAGGTATTGATGTTGCCCGTTCTGCATATTTCTATGCTCTTGTTTGGTGTATTGTGGATATTGCAATTTATCGGTCACAAGATTGAAGGTAAAAAACCGTCGTTTTTTGAGGATTTACAGTTTCTACTCATCGGCCCGATTTGGGTGTTCAGAAAACACTAGCGATAAGCAAAATCAGGCATCATCCGAATGGCACAAGACATATAACGTTCAGAGATTATGTAGCTCTTACTACATAATACCTCTCCTTCTTATTGCCACGACAAGCATTCACTTTAGATACGCACTATGATTAAAGAGGTGCCAACGCACTTTACGCTATCGAGATACTTAAACTTACGGCAAGTTTACTTTAGGGGGATGAATGTACGACCGACAATATAAATATGCCTATTGGAGAGAAGAGCGTAAAAAAGGCAAATGGCACTATATATTAAAGTCCTTCTTTATGATTTGTTGTGCATTACTGCTTGGTAAAGTCATCGGTTTGTTCATTTTTGGAGAGCTGCATTCTTTAAGCGACATTTGGGAACAACTCCCTGCAGATGTTTTTATTATGATGCTCGTGGGCTTCCCAATTAGTGTCCTTGGTTGGTACCACGAAGAGTCAAAGTTTTTCCGGGCACTGCGACGCAAAGAAAAGCGGTTAAAAGGCAATCAAAACAAACCGAAATAGAGTAACCTTTGTCTCTGTTTGGATTGCCACTTACCTATCTGAACTGTTCGATTTTACCCCTTCCAGTCGTTTAGCGTTTAGTTACGTGTTGCAAAAAGCCTTCTTAATGCAACAGCCCCTAGCGTTGTGGAAATTGGTACTGTAAGAAACATTAAAAAACGAAGTTGAGCATTAGCGTATAAAGGCTCGCACTGTCATCCTTTGGGGCTGATGAAAACGCGCCAGAGCTATTATTGTAGGCGTTGAACCTTTGCCATTCTGCGTTTAGGGAAACGTTGTAATCTAGGTCGTATCTCAATCCGAGTAAGAAACTGTCTCCACTTTTTTTATCCCGACTATTAAACTGCTGACCGTAAACAATATAAGGAGTTAGCTTGTTTACATTATAACTTGTTGTCGCGTACCAAGATGAGGAAAGATTGCTGGTCTGTCCTTCTGCCATAATCACAATGTTATCGAGCTCGTATCTTAACCCTAGAGAAAACAGATCGATCGTGTTGTTTTTTTCTGTTTCAACTAGACGGTCAATGATTGTGGTTCCGCCACCGGGAGTGGATTGCTCAATGTTAGAGAGCGTCGTTGTTTGATCATAATCGCCGTGGAGGTAGGAAAAATTCCAACGATAACTCTCTCCGCTTAGCGTTAAGTTCATCCCTGCAGTATTGTTTGACTCAATTTCCAATTCAGTACGTTCATTGATGGTTACGTCACTATTGTCTTTAAACCCGACAAACGGCATGGCGGTAAGTACGGTTTGCTCATTAAGGTCATGAATCCAGCGTGCAGATAGGCCGTTATAAGCCGTGATACCTAGAATGCTGTCATATACCTCATTCGGTGGGCGGGCTTGGGTAAAAGCGTGGCCGACATAGTTGTACTCAGACATCAAAAACAGTGGCAGTCTTAAGCGTCCTCCTCGTATTTCTATGTTTTTATAGGTATAAGCCAAATACGCCCACTCGAGCTGAGGCGAGCTCCAATGGTCTTGCGGGCGCTTTACGACTTGTGCGGATGCCCGAAATGCCTTGTGAAAATAATCGAGCTGCATGCCGAAAGTGGTATCGCAATCGAAACAAGATTCATCGCCAATAAAGCGGTTAACTAGTACCGTAGTTGGATTATCGGATTTTGCCCACGACGTAGAGCCAAAACCACTTAAAGAAAGTTGTTCTGTTAGTTCAATCGTGGCTGAGCTCGGAAAGGTCGCGATACTCAGCGATAACATGGTTAAATATTTTTTCATATCAATTCTCCGAGCTAACCACACATAAAACATGAGCATTACTAGGGACGCTCGATGTTGGGGCATAACCAATTCTATTCGGCTTCTCTTGCATCCATGCTATGAGGTCATCAATGCTGGAGCGTGCAATCACTTTTGGCGGTCTAGCTTTACCTGAAAAAGACAAGCTTGCCCAATGCGCGTTCATTTGCGCTAAATTTTTGTTGAGAAGATAACGATAGAACTCAGCTCTTTCTGTTGATGTCGCAGGCCAGTCAGAGAGTTCAATTCGCTGGCCTTGTAAAAGTTGCGTCTTCCCTCTGTACAACTTTCGCGCTTTATTGACAGTGAGCGGAGAGAATTCGTCATTAAATGAGAAAACGGCGTAGCTCTCCGCAGCGAGAGCTTGGCAATTTAATGAAAGAAGGGCAATCAGAATAAACAGATAGCGTTTTATGTAACGCAAAGGAAAAGCAACGCGAGAATGATTTCTACTCATAGAATCCACCTACATTGCTTGTTCAATTTGATACAACAGTTTTTCTTTGCGCACAGGCTTTGGTACGTAGGCATCCATTCCTGAATCAAAGCAGCGTTGAATATCATCATCAACGACGCTTGCTGTTAATGCGATAATGGGCGTCTTAGCTAATCCTTTACTCGCTTCATAAGCTCTAATTTGCCTAGAAGCTTCAAACCCATCCATTATGGGCATCATGCAATCCATCAAAATAACATCAAACTTTCCATCTTTTTGGAACATTTCGACTGCAATTTGTCCGTTTTCTGCGACTTCGAATTGATAGCCTGCTTTAGATAGCAATAGAGAAGCCACTTTCTGGTTCACTCTATTATCTTCGACAAGCAAGATACGTTCGGAGCGAATAGGCGTTACCGTTGCTTCTGGTTGCTCTGAACTCGCAGGTAGTTTATGAGTTTTATCGGGAGTAGTATTCTCTTGGTGTGGTTCAGCAGGCGTCGTGTTGGAAACACGTAACCCAATTGCCTTATCTAACTTCTCTTTAAGCAACCCTGCTTTAAACGGTTTGGGCACATAGTCATCCATTCCAACGTCAAAGCATTTTTGTATATCGTCATCGACCACACTTGCCGTTAGAGCAATAATCGGAATTCTGAAAGCGCGTTTTTCTTTTACTTCTATTTGACGAATTATTTGGGTGGCTTCAAATCCATCCATTACGGGCATCATACAGTCCATTAAAATTAGGCTGTATTGATTCTGTTGAAATTTCTCAACCGCTTCTTGTCCGTTTACTGCGACATCAAAGTCGAAGCCAGCTTTTGTGACGTGTAGCCCCGCGATTTTTTGATTGACCGTATTGTCATCAACGACCAAAATTTTCGGCAAAGATTTAACATGTTGCGCTGAAGTGCTCTCTTGTTGTGCGTGCGAGAAATTTGCCGCACAACTTTCAAGTGCTTTAATTAAGCGCTGCCCTAGTAGTGGCTGAGTGACCAAGGCGCTGATACTGTTTCTAAAGTCGAATTGTGGGCTATGAAGGTGCTTGATGAGGCAGACACGAATGTTTCGTTTACAAAGGCTTTCTATCTCATCGATATGCATCGCCGCTGCATTTGGTGATGCTTCTACATGAATAACGATAACGCGCTCGTTATCAATCCACGTTGGCAACGCACTTAAGGTATCTACTGACTGCGTTATATTGATGTTGAAAAAACTTAACTCGTTACGCAGTTTTTGTTCTAGTTGAGTACTGCTGCATACAATCCATATGTCGTTGTGATTCAGAGCGTGATAAGCGTTAAACTCTTGCGTCACAACAGGAGCAGTTAGTTCAAAGAAGAAGCGACTGCCTTTACCTTTCTCGGATTCAAGTTGAATTTCTCCACCCATTAGCTCAACTAATTGCGTGCTAATGGCAAGCCCAAGTCCAGTTCCCCCAAATTGTCGGGTAGTAGAGTTATCCTCTTGGGCAAATGGAGCAAATATTTTCTTTTGCTGCTGGGCATCAATACCAATCCCAGAATCTTTAACGGAAAACTCGATGACCGCTTCACCATTTTTTATTTCGCGGGTGATGACCGATAGCTCTACACTGCCTTGTTCGGTAAATTTTACCGCGTTAGACATGAAGTTCATGACAACTTGGCGTATACGATGGTCATCCAACATTACGTGGTAAGGCGTGTTACGGCTAATGTTGACTTGCACATCGATGCCTTTTTCCTTTGCTTTCGGTGAAATGATAGAAGCAATGTCATAGATAGACTCTCGAACACAAGTTGAATGTGGGCTAATGAGCAACATCCCAGATTCAATTTTTGAGAAGTCTAGAACGTCATTAATTAAACTCAAAAGCAGTTGGGAGGAGGTTTCAATCGTGTCGACGTAATCGCGTTGTGTGGCAGTCAGGGAAGTATCGGATAAGACTTCAGAGATGCCAATAACGCCATTTAGCGGCGTGCGGATCTCGTGGGACATGTTGGCCAAAAAGCTACTTTTGGCTTTACTCGCCTTAATTGCATCATCTTTTGCTTGTTCTGCATCTTCTTTAGCTTGTGTGAGCTTTAGTCTGGACAACATCCGCTCATCACTAAGCTTTTTTACCTCTCGAGCAAACTTACTCAGCTCGTCTTTACCCTTTATTAGTTGAGCAAGAGGTGAATTTTCAGTGTTACTTTGTTCATTGCTTTCGTTACTGAGAAATTTGAGGACTAGATTCAAGTTTCCAGTAACTTTTCGCACCAATCTTAGCGTTAAACTTACGACCAACAGCGTTAAAAGGCTCATCATTGCGATAAAGGTAAAGCGGTGCTGTGTCGTCGTGTTGATTGTCTTTGATATATCATCACTCAGCTGTTGTTCCATTTTGTCGTCAACACTTTGTAATAACGATAAGCGTTTGTTGAGTGCAGATAACCCCGCATCAATCTCATCCGGGGTTAATGATTTGAGTTGAGCTGGTTGCAATAAATAAGCACGAAACTCTTGGCTTTTGATAAAGACTTCACCCGTAAACGTCTCAATGAGCAGATCTACTTGTTGTTGATTGGCATTTAGCGTCACAAAACGCTCTAGAAATAGTTGTTGGTTCTGGATTAAAGATTGGATAGAAGCCTGTGTTGTGAGGTCATACTCGTTATTTTCCTCTGAAGATCGAATCAAATATTCGCTTAATCTATGCTCTTCAGTGGACCAAAACATCAACCATTCAAGTTGCATCAAAGAAGACAGGTGAGTGTTTGTTTCATAACTCACATTTCTAAAATAGACTTTGTCTAAGCTCATGAGGATTTCTTTGAACGTATCAGCGCGCCACTCTGCCGCATCTAACTTTTCTTCTTGATTTTGCGAAGAGAGCATCGAGAGGGTTGCTTCCTCAAAGCTTGTCAACTGGTTTAGTATCTCAGCGTTTTCACCGAATACTGGTGCAGCGGTGTCGCGTAACAATTGAGATATCTGCTGAGTTTTTAGTTGCTTATCTATTACATCAGGGTTATTCGGTAGGTGATAAAGCGAAGATACGCGGTCGATGTAGACAGAGAATAACTGTGCTTTTTGTAGTTCCTGAGCCTGGATAGAAAGGCTTTGTACATGTTTACCCGCGAGGACAAGCAACAATAAAATTGGCAGCAAAACCAACCCAAATAGCTTTTGTTTTACCGACAGGTTGTTCCAAGAAAAGATTCCTACCACGCGCATTTCCATATCCAAGAAGTTGATATGAAAAGTGTAGTTTATTTATCTCAGATGTTAGATTTTAAGAGAAAATTCATATTAATGAGGTGGGGGAAGTGTGACCGATATTGCATTACGAGTACTAACGCGCTAAGCGGCAATAGTTAACAAAACGGCGTTCTAAGCAAAGTGATTGACGCTTTGAGCGCCACTCCCTCGTTGGTATTCAAATGCAATCAATTCCTCAGCAGGTACAGGCCTACCTAAGAAAAAGCCTTGTACGACGTCACAGTGGAGAGACTCCATTCGTGTGAGTTGAGTTCGAGTTTCTACGCCTTCGGCTACTACTTTCATTCTTAGGTTGTGAGCCATGGATACAATCGCGCGAACTAATGAATCGTCTTGATCGCTTTTTCGGATTTGAGCGATAAATGAACGATCAATCTTGAGCCCGTCAAAAGCCATATGTTGTAGGTAGGCAAGGGCTGAATACCCCGTACCAAAGTCATCTAGCCAAACTTCCACTCCGATACTTTGTAGTTTTTTAAGCACATATTGAGCTTTCTCTGTATCATCAATAAAAAGTGACTCTGTCACTTCAACATGAATGGTTTGAGGGGCGACATCATGTCGTCGTAAATACTTAGAAAATAATTGACTTAAATCTTGGCGATAGATTTGTCTTGGGGACAAGTTTAATGCGATGTGAAAATCAGTACCAAAATGTTCTGCCCACATTGCCCGCTGAGCAACTGCCGTCTCAATGATATGTTCTCCAAGCTCCAATATTAAATCACTTTGCTCTGCGGTCGGGATAAACGATTCTGGACTGATATAACCTTTCTCGGGATGATTCCACCTAACCAATGCTTCGACCCCAATTAGGCGATAGGTTTTTAGATCAAATTGTGGTTGATACCACAGCTCGAATTGAGACAAGTCACGTACTGAACGACGCAGTTCTCGTTCTATGTATAAACGTTGTTTAATCGTTTCATCAAACGTGGAATCGTATATCGTCATAATGTCTTTACCGCGTCTTTTGGATTCCTGCGCCGCAAGAGAGGAAAGCTGTAAAAGAGACTCAGCGTTTGAACCAAATTCTGGATACACAGCAACTCCGAGGCTTGCCGTAATTTGAATATCGTTCTCTTCCAAACTAAAGGGAGAGAGTAGTTGGCGATGAATAGCGTGCGCTTTTTCTCTAGCTTCATGATTGTCCGAGCACGGAAAGGCCAGTACAAATTCGTCCGCACCTACTCGACTTACGATGGTAGAAAGGCGGTAAAGCGGCTTAAAATAACTCGGCAAACGGCCTTGAAGCTCTGAAGCAAGATGGCCTAGCAATTTATCCCCAATGTTATGTCCGTAGTTATCGTTAATGTGCTTAAAGTCATCCAAGTCAATAAACACAACCGCAAGTGAGGGGGATTTGTGGTCAGTTATTTGCGTTTGAATATCAATGAGTAACTTTTCTCGGTTTGGCAGGGAAGTCAGAATATCGTGGTACGCCATGAACTCAACTCGGCTGGTGTATCGGTTCACTTTGTTTGACATTTTGTTGTACGCCGAAATAAGTTCTCCCACTTCATCTTTGCTTTGTATGTCGGTGACTGGCAGCGCTTGGGTATTTGACTCTGAAAATTGATCTTTTAGTTGCTTGAGTGGCTTAGTTAACGACCGCCCCAAAGCATAAGCGATGATGCTACCGAATAGAACGGATATCCCACTGATCGTTAGCAGCAAGTTAAACATCTTCTGTTTATCATTTGAGGTAATCGCTTGGACTTGTTCAATGTTCTGTTCTTTCTCTTCCAGTAGATGTATCAAGTTAAGCTCAAGATACACCGCCCCAAGAGTAATATTTGATTGCTGAATCGGCGCTGCGATCTCCAACTGATGCTTGGAAAAGGAAACGAGAGTTCTGGATTCTTCTATTGCTTTCAAAATAAAAGGAGAGCGGTAATGAGGTTGGGCAAACATCCTTAGCTGAGTAGTGCCGTCGTGAAAGATTAGCCCTTCATTGTCAACAACATGTATTTTCGAGACATCTGGCTGGCTCAATGTTGCCTTAATTTGCTCATACGCTTGACTGATATTGTCTGTATAGAGTGGATCAAAAAGCTGTTTTGATAATAGCTCTGCATAAACCAACCCTTTTTGCTTAACGTAAGATTCTGTTTTTTCTTGAGAGTTGTTCGTGATTTGTTGAGTTAAGCTATTTGAATACGCATCGTAACCGTGCATGTATAACGCAAGGTTTATCACCACAACAAACAAGACAACGAACATTGTCGAGCAAATGTATTTGGTTTCGAGTGAGAGCTTTTTAAACATCAATCCACCTTCGGTAACAAGTGAACTGACTTGCGCACTGTACTTAAGGAGGCTCGCATTTCTGGAGTAAGCGCGCTGAATTTTTTGGTGTTCTGAAACTTTTTAAGTGCGAGAGAGCCTTCGTGAGTTGTATCCATATCAAGCAGTATTGACGTGATTTTACGCTGTTGCTCTAGGCTCATGCTTGGAGAAGCGAGAATCAAATCCCTGGGTATTTCAACAGAACGAGAAAAAATCGCTAGTTTGTCTTTCATGTTCTCTGGCAAATCTTTGGGATTGTTCCAGTTGAAGTTACTGAATGCTCCTGCTGCAACTCTCTGTTTATATACCCATACAGATAGGTTGATTTCATTTGACTGAGCGAGTTGCTCATCAAGGAATAAATAACCAATGCTGTCTTTGGCCGGTTTGTCATCAGGAGAGGGAAGGTATTGCAGTTTTTCTCCGTGATTCAGCAATGTAATCGCAGGTAGGTAATAGCTGCTGGTAGACGTGCGCTTTTCGAAAACAAGCGTTTTTCCGCGCAGGTCAGAAAGTGACTCAATGTCACTCTCTTTATTAGTAAAGAACACCGTATGATATTTTTGCAGGCCTTTTTTCCATCGTATAGCGAGGACTTGGCTATTAGACTCCTTTTCTAAGGTCATCGCATTAAAGGGGGTCGCCGTTGCAATTTGAACGGTGCCATTTTCAAGCGCAACCGCGAGCTGACGATAATTTTTAAATACCTTTACCGCCCCTTTTGCGTAACCATATTCAGCCATATTTTCAGTTACATACTGAGTAAGGGGCGTCGCTTTTTTGATTTTGCTTTGGGCTTTATTGGACACAATGCCAAATGTGAATGTTTTCTCAATATTTTCTTGTGCACTGACGACAAAAGGTGAACTCAGCAAAGTGAGTAATAACAGAGTGCAGGCAGGTTTCATCCGGCTTCAACTTCCTTCTGGTGCATGTCAGTAATATTTAGTATTTATCAATGTGCCGAAATCAATCTTAAAAACAGTATGATGTACAAATTTCGTTGTGTGCGCACTTTTTATAATGTGACTTGGTCACTTATTCCGTTCAAATAGTACCGAATTTGACGTTTATGTACAGGATGAATGTATCACCGTGAGTCTGAATTCACCGGATTCTTGGTCAAGCGCAGTATTGGCTGTGAGCTAATGCGCCATCTGTATCGCTATTTTGTACTAAGAAAAATTCTCCAATTGTTTTTGATACTTTTTCTGGAGAGCTTCATTGCCTGCTGCACGTTCAAGTTGAATCATGAGTTGCAAAGAGGGCTTCTTCACGCCATACATTTGATTGAATCTCATTAATCGAATTCTAGCTTCAGTATAATCACCGCTATCAATTTCTATTTTAGCGAGTTGCAAAATCGATTTTGGTCTATGGGGGTCATGATCGATAGCTCTAGTAAAGTAGTATCTCGCTTTGTCTTTATCTTGTGATTTTAGCGCACAAAAAGCTGCATTCTCATAGCTCGCTGGAATAAGGTAGTAATAAGGCTGCTCAATGGCTCGATTAAACATCTGATCGGCTTTTTCGAAGTCACCTCGCTTGCAAAGAAAAGTACCGTAGTTATTGAGCACATTTCCGTTTTTAGTGTGTTGGCGTAGAGAGCGTTTATACATCTGTTCGGCTTTAATATCTTCACCAACCGTTTCGTAGTAGTGAGCCATAGATAATTGCGCGCGATAGTATTGAGGTGCGTGGTTTAAGGCTTGTTGTAAGTTATCATGCGCGCGAATCATGTTACCGCCGTCTAAATAACCTAAGCCAAGTGCGATACGTGATTCTGCCATTGCCACAGGATCGGCTTTAACGACAGGGCTTCCATCTTCTTTCACCGTCACGCAACCCACTAGTGCAAACTGAGACAATAATAATAGTGCACCGAGCTTTGCTGTTTTCATTCTTTATCCCTACATCCCTGAATCTTTCTGCATGATATGAATTACTTAGCAAAAGCCTATTGAGGAAAAAACACTATGCGATCAGGTTTGCAAACTGTTATGAAAAAGCCGCCATATGGCGGCTTGGTTCACATATTACATTTCGGTAATGATGAGTGCTTTGTTTGCTTATTTTGAAGCTAATCGTCTTTAGTGAAAGCATCTTCACTGAAGTGATCGAGGTCGTACGGTGTTTGCTGATAAACACAGTAGTTCAGCCAGTTTAAAAAGAGGAGGTGTCCATGGCTTCTCCAGCTTGCAATTGGTGGGTTATCTGGGTTGTTGTTTGGGTAATAGTTGACAGGAATAGCGGGCTCCATACCTTCGCTTAAATCTCGGATATATTCATTATGTAAGGTGTGAGAATCATACTCAGGGTGTCCTGTGACAAAGACATTGCGTTTGTCTTTTGTGGTGGCCAAGTACACACCTGCGACATCCGATGTCGCTAAAATGTCTAAGTCAGTATGCTCTTCTAGAAAGTGAGGCGAAAAATCTGCGTAACGCGAGTGAGGAGCCAAAAACGTGTCATCAAATCCGCGTAAGATAGGGTGAAACTGATGATGGATTTGATGATGATAAACACCTGAAAGTTTTTCTTTACGCGTTTTTTTAGGTAGATCGTAGAGTAGCTTTAACCCTGCTTGCGCAGCCCAGCAAACATAAAGAGTAGATGTCACATGATCTTTTGCCCACTCCATGATGGTTTTGAGATGATCCCAATAAATGACATCTTCAAATTGCACCAAACCTAATGGAGCTCCAGTAATGATCATGCCATCGAAGTTTTTATCTCTCACCATTTCAAATTGGCGATAAAACGTGTCTAAATGTTCAGTTGGCGTATTTTTACTCGGGCGGTTATCAATGCGCAGTAATTCGACGTTAACCTGTAGTGGGCTGTTTGAGAGTAGACGCAGAAACTGAGTTTCAGTCTCTATTTTTTTTGGCATCAGATTAAGGATCAGCACTCTTAAAGGACGTATTTCCTGACTCGCTGCACGCGTTTCACTCATCACGAAGATGTTTTCTGTCCTTAATACATCGGTAGCTGGTAATTGATCTGGAATTCTAATTGGCACGACTTTCTCTCCCTAAGTATAGTCAATCTAGACGTCTATACTTCTAAAGCTAACTTAATTAAGTTTAGATGTCGATACGAAATCCGACTTTTCAATCTACTCTTTACATTATGGTAAACCGTACTCGGGGTTGTCACACAATTGTGACTAAAGCAGAGTTTCTGATGAGATAGGTTTGAAACGCAGTGTGTACTATTTGCTGGTAATTATGCGATCACGTTAATATGTGAAGGTGACTTCGTAGTAAGGAAGTCTCAAATTAATGAGCCATACTAAAAACAATCAGCTCACCATTTTGCATTAATGTGCATATTTGGAAACATCGTCAGTGGAGGACATTATGTTCGGTATTTTCAAGAGAAAGACAAAGATTCAGAGCATAGCTCAAGAAGTTCCTTGCGTGCTACTGCATTCGTTTGGTGATAAAGACATTTATACGCCGGAAGAGATTGATCAAGCTCTTCAAAAGCTGGGTTATGATAAGAGCAAGGATATCAGTCATTATCAGTATGCGTATGGAATGTTTGCCGATGAAGCCTCTTACGAGCTCCTAGAACTAACGGATGAGCTAGGTAATTATGGTCATTTCCAACGTGAAGTAGGTAAGATGCTACTCAATACACCTGAGCCGATTGATATGCATATCTACTTTGAAATTTCTCGTCAGCACCAAAACGTCAGCCTTTCACCTGGTCATCAAAAAGTAAGCGAAAGTGATGGTGTGTAAACATCGTTAGTGGTATTCCATCGTGAGATGAGTTGGGTATAATGCGCGGCCTAATTATCCGGACATGTTGTCGGTTACATTTCTGTTGAGCGTTAATGCCTTATGTTCAAAATGCTTGTCTCTATGCCACCAATGTTGGCGCTGTCGATCGCGATTGTATGTGAAGTGATTGCCACTTCTTATATTCCTAAAACAGAGCAATTTACGAAAGTAATGCCGAGCACAGTCGTTTTGATTGGTTACGGCATCGCTTTCTTCTTGCTTTCCGTCACAGTGCAAACAATGCCTGTTGGGGTTGTTTATGCCATATGGAGTGGTGCTGGGATCGTTTTGGTTGCGACGGTTGGTTACTTTGTTTACGGACAGCGTCTAGACTTACCAGCCCTAGTTGGTATTGGGTTTATCATCGCTGGTGTGTTGATCGTAAATTTATTATCCAAAACAGTAGGGCACGAATAACGCCACTCTACTTGTTAAGTGAATAAGAAGCCGCAGCGAGAAATTGCTGCGGCTTTTTAGTGCAAATTCAATCGCTAATGGCGAGTATTGATATGACGTCTTATTGTTGTATTCATCACGGTCGCATTATGTGATTGAAAAATAGACATTATTTAGCGCATTGAAAATACAAAGTTATGTTTCTTCAAACTTTAGGAAAGGGCAGTAGATAAATCACTCCGATAGATGTTAACGTGGCGACTCATCTTTACTGCTTTTTCATTCCCTACATATTTCTGCAAAGTTCTTATTGTGTAGTGTGTCGAAGAACCATAGAATCCGCGCGCTTTAATTTATGTTATTAGCGTTATCAATGATAAAAGTGCAGTCCATTATCATTGTTTTTATCACTTATAGATGGGCACATCTGACAATACTTACATGAACAAATACAAAAAGCCTGCATTCAAGGCCGAATTTCTTTTGCCTCGTTACTGGGGAACGTTAATTATCATTAGCGTGATGTACTTACTTAGCCTCCTTCCTTTTAAAGTTCAACTAGCTTTGGGACGCAACATTGGTCGTTTAGCTATGCGACTCATGAGAAAACGTCAAGTTACGATCAGACGCAATCTTGAGCTTTGCTTCCCTCATATGGAAGAATGCCAACGCGAAGCAATTCTAAAAGACAACATCGACAATACTGGCATCGCACTTTTTGAGACCGCAATGGCATGGTTTTGGTCAGATAAACGGGTAAACAAACACGTCACGATAAAAGGCATGGAGCATCTAGAGGCTTTAGAGAAGTCAGGCAAAGGTGCATTAATGTTGGCCGTACACTCAATGAATCTAGAGTTAGGTGCTCGAGCTTTTGGCATTAAAAAGTCTGGAACCGGTGTTTATCGCCCAAACAATAATCCGTGCTTTGATTATTTTCAGTATAAGGGACGCTCTCGCTCTAATCGTACACTGATTGATCGTAAAAACGTCAAAGCCATGCTTGAAGCACTTAAAACGGGTGAGCGGGTTTGGTATGCACCGGACCACGATTATGGTAACCGACGCTCGACATTTGCACCGTTATTTGCCGTTAAAAATGCTTGTACTACGACAGGCACAAGTTTGTTGGTTGATTCTACAGATTGCGCCATTGTGCCTTTTACGATGGTAAGAGGAAAAGACGGACACTATACCCTAACCATTAGTGCGCCCGTCGAAGGTTTCCCGAAAGAGGATCATCAACGTGCCGCCGCATTCGTGAATCAAATAGTTGAAACATCAATCATGGCAAGTCCGAGCCAGTATATGTGGCTTCATCGTCGGTTTAAAACTAGACCAGAGGGTGAGGACTGTTTGTACAAGCCTAGGCTCATCCCTAGCTTGGCATAACACATAGAGAGCCTACAAAAAGCCCAAGGAACATAAGAACCTTGGGCTTTTACTTTCTATTCTTTTCGCTTTATAAGTAGCGATCTTTTAGGTGAGCTTGAAAGTGTTTAGCATTCAGTGTTTCACCCGTGGCTTGTTTTACCAACTCATCAGTGGTGAATAAGCTACCTTTACTCCAGATGTTTTCCGAGAGCCAATTGAATATCGGAGCTAAGTCGCCAGAACGAATAACCGCATCTACATCGACGGTTTGTTTCATTGCTGCCATAAATTGTGCAGCGTACATCGCACCGAGCGTGTAGGACGGGAAATAGCCAAAACTTCCGTCTGTCCAATGGATATCTTGCATACAGCCATTTTTGAAGTTTCCTTCGGTTGATAGCCCCAAGTACGCTTTCATCTTTTCGTTCCAGAGTTCTGGTACATCTGTATGTTTGATGACGCCGTTCATGAGATCTCGCTCAATTTCATATCGAAGAATAACGTGAGCAGGATATGTTAGTTCGTCAGCATCTACGCGAATAAAGCCTTTTTCTACGCGAGTGTAAATTTTGGCTAAATTGTCTTTTTCGAATTCACTACCAGAAAAATGGTTAGAAGCCAGTCGAGCGAGGTGATCGATAAACGCGCTGCTTCGTCCTATTTGCATTTCAAAGAAGAGTGATTGTGATTCATGAATACCCATAGAGCGAGCTTCTCCCGCGGGTGTTCCTGATAAATCTTTTGGTAGCCCTTGCTCGTATCGAGCATGGCCAGTTTCGTGGACAATCCCCATCAATGATTGGACAAACTCGTTTTCATTATAACGTGTCGTAATACGCACATCTGTCGGTACACCGCCACAAAATGGGTGGGTACTCTCATCAAGTCGACCGTGTTCAAAATCGAATTGAAGTAGCTTCATGACTTCCAAACCGAGCGCTTTTTGCTTTTCCGCAGGGTAGTGTGCAGTTGGCAATAAGATGTTGTCTGATTGTTGTTTTTCAAGCGCTTCATCGATCAAAGTAGGAAGCCAGGTTTTCACGTCAGCAAAAAGAATGTCTAACGACGCAGACGTTGTGCCAGGTTCATAAACATCGAGCATGGCATCATAAGGAGTCGTGCCATTTGCTTCGGCTCTAATTTGCGCTTCTTCCTGCGATAGCTTTACTACTTCAGCCCAGTTCTTTTCAAAACCAGCCCAGTCATTTTCTCCACGTTGCGTACGCCATGCATGTTCACATTTGGAGCCAGCAAGAGATTGAGCTTGAACTAATGATTCTGGTAGTAAGTTAGCTTGCTGCCACCCACGCTTCATTTCTCTTAGGATAGATTTTTCTTTTGTAGACAGCGTCTCTTCTTCTGCCTGAGCGAAAAGCTCTCCCAAGTGCGGTTGAGTCATTAAAGAATGGATATGTACATCGAGCTCTGCCGTGGCATTCGATCGTGCTTCAGCGCCACCAGGTGGCATGACCGCTGCTTGATCCCAATCTATGATGGCAGATAGATGCTCAAAATTTGCCACTTTTTTGGAATGTTCAACGAGTTTTGTAAATGCGTTCATGTGACTACTCTTATTCTTTTGTTCTTTCCCTAAACACCCGATAACGGGTCCTTCATATGGTGTTGCACTAAGCAACCTACGTTAATTTATTAATAATTAACTCCAACCCATTGTCCATAAACTCACCCAGTTGTATAGCTCTCTTAAAAAAGAAGCTTGCGAATCTTGTGGATTGGCGGTATTGATGAAGGATTGACAATTAATTATCACGATAATATGGATATTTTGAATTTCGAGGCATTTATTATTGCCATTACGATTTTAACGTTAACGCCAGGTTTAGATACTGCACTTGTTATCCGTAACACTAGCCGCTCGGGCCTAAAAGATGGATGTACAACCAGTCTAGGGATTTGCTTTGGCTTATTCGTACATGCTTTTTTTTCTGCGGTTGGTATCTCGGCGATTCTTGCGCAATCAGCAGAGTTGTTCCAAATCGTAAAAATGATTGGCGCGGCTTATCTTATCTGGCTTGGTTTGAGCAGTTTAAAAGCGCTAATGTCGTCGAAAGATGGATTGACCGTGACCGAGCAGATTCACGAAGTGTTTAATGGTAAGCGCTCTTTTAGAGAGGGCTTTCTTTCTAACGTCTTGAACCCGAAAACGGCGGTCTTCTATTTGGCTTTCTTGCCACAGTTTGTGAATCCAGAAGGTTCACCCTTGCTTCAATCAATGATGATGGCATCTGTACACTTTGCTATTGCGATGGTTTGGCAGTGTGGTTTAGCTGGCGCGCTTAACTCGGCTAAAAATCTACTAAAGAATGCAAGCTTTATGAAGTGGATGGAAGGCGCGACGGGCGCAGTATTAGTCGCACTTGGTGTGAAGTTATTAATTGAAAAACCCGTTTAATGCTTAATATTTATCGATTGTTGATACTACTCGCTGTATTTATTGTGGGGATAGGTGCCGCTGTTGCTTGGCATACGTGGCCACAAGTACAGTTTGCGCAACGCGGCATGATCTGGTCTTGGCACTGGGGCTACTTCGAGCCTTTTGCTAATGGAATACAACAAACGCGAACTCAAGATACTAAACAGTTATTGCTCAGGCGTGTGTATTTGCATGACGCTATTGTCGTTTTTGTTTCGACAACTATGGACAATAAATTTGAGGTTGACGTTGTAAAAGAGCAAACCTGTGAACCTAAAACGACGACTTGGGCTTCGGTCTCTGTCAATCATCAACGTGTTAGGCATGTACCTATGGTGTGCGATGCGTTTGGGCAAGGCTACTTTTATCGCTACATCGGGAAACATCTGGAATCGATTGAAGTGGGTGTCGGCGACTCTTTTGTAACAGAAGCATTTTTAGACTGGCCGCTATCAGAGTTGAAAGCGGATCAATTCAAGCAAAAAAATGCGAAGTTTTTTGAAGAACGTGGAGAAAACGTTGAGCATCAATGGTTGAGAGATTAACCATTTAACCGAAGATAAATAAAGCCCGCTAAATAATAGCGGGCTTTGTGTTTTACCATTTCTAATGTGTCTTGCTCTCTGTGACTGACAGTTTGTGACCGCAAACCTGCCGTTTCACTAAGCTTTCACTGCTTCAACTTTACCTGATTGCGATGTTGAGCTAAAGAACAGTTTGGTTTCTGCCAGTACGACGTGACGCAGTGCGATCAAACCAATTAGGTTAGGAATTGCCATCAGACCGTTTACGATATCAGCCAGTAGCCAAATCATATCGAGGTGAAGGAATGCACCAGATGCCACCAAGCCGACGAAAATCAGTTTGTATGGAAGCACAGCTTTAGTTCCGAACAGGAACACAACGCAACGCTCACCGTAGTAGTTCCAACCAAGAATGGTGGTAAAAGCGAAGAACATCAAACCGATTGAGACGAGCATAGGACCAAATGTATCTGCATTTAAACCCACCGCAAAAGCATGAGTCGTCATCGCGGCACCTGCAAAGTCACTTTGCCATGCACCAGTCAGGATTAGAGCAAGGCCTGTCATGGTACAAATAATGATGGTATCGAAAAAGGTACCCGTCATTGAAATTAGGCCTTGTTTAACACAAGAGTCTGTCTTCGCTGCTGCTGCTGCCATAGGCGCGCTACCCAAACCAGATTCATTTGAGAACACACCGCGAGCGATACCTGATTGGATTGCCAGCATGATGCTTGCACCTAAAAAACCACCCGTCGCTGCTGTTGATGTAAAGGCTGAAACCAGCACTAATTCAACGGCATTGAACAATTGGTCTGCATTCATGATGATCACGCTTAAACACGCCAACACATAAAATACAGCCATGGTAGGAACCACTTTTCCTGCAACGTTAGCAATGGATTTGATGCCACCCAAAGTTACGAAAGCAACCAAAAGAGTTAGTACAAAGGCAGATAGCTCACGGTTAACACCAAGAGATATCTCACTTGCATCCAGAATCGCGTTTACTTGTGGAAACGTACCGATACCAAAACAAGCAACACCCAAAGCAAACACTGCAAACATGATCGCGAGAGCTTTTGAGCCAACACCGTATTGCAAGTAATACATTGGGCCACCAATCATTTGGCCTTTATCATCGACTCTTCGGTACTTAACCGCCAACAAACATTCGGCGTATTTAGTCGCCATTCCGAAAAGGGCAGCGAGCCACATCCAGAATAGAGCGCCTGGTCCACCGAGTTTGATTGCTGTGGCAACACCAACAATGTTACCAGTACCAATTGTTGCTGAGAGTGCAGTACAAAGAGCTGCAAAGCTAGAAACGTCACCTTGAGTATTAGATGACTTATCTTTACTGAATACCATCGCTAGCGCTGTTGGGAGGTGTTTAAACTGGATCAAGCCAAGGCTAAAAGTGAAGTAAACACCTGTACCCACTAGCAAAATAAGCAGCGGTGGACCCCAGACAAAATTATCGATGGTTTGTAGTAAAGATTGTAGGTTGTTCATGATTTCCCCTTAATAAAACAACTAATAAGGAGAAGAGGGAAAGGACGAGATCAACGATCTCTAAAAGAACTAAGCTATTGGTTGTAGGCGGGAAGGCCAAGCAAAATAGTTAGGTTGTAACTTTCCACTCCTCTGTCCTTTTGCCTGAGAGTTTCACCTTGCGTGAGTGCAAGACTTGCTCCTTCGGCGACCGATTTAACGGTTCTCTCCAGAGGTTCCTCCAACTACAGTCCCCGCTACCTAGGTAGCACCTGAAATAGTTAATTCTTCGGCGAGTTATGCTAATCAAATGTTAAAATTTGATTAATAACCACTCTCCTGCAGTCTTCATCGGAACAATTACTCAATTAAATGAGTAAAGGTTAGTTAATGATGCTGGTCATCATTAACCTGTGAACTCTATCATGTTTTTGGTCCATTTCAACACCCTATGTCAATTTATTTTCAATGAAATAACCTCATCAATTTTCATGAAGGTATGTTTGCCAATCTTTTTGTGCGAGTCACGGCATAAATAAAATTTATTGGGTTAGGGAATGGAACCCAAAAACACTTCAGAACGATAAATGTGTTTCGATCGTTACGACATAAGTTATTCAATTAAGGACACAAAATTGATTAAAATCGGAGCACTTATTTTAAAATCTACGCTAAGTTGACCTTATGGTACGTATAAATGGGTTACAATGAATCTTTGTGAAACAGTCTACGGACCTAGGCAGTTTTTCATGAGTGGACAAGGAGGCGGTATGACCAGATTATTAGCCATTGCGGTGTTGATTGCAGTAGCATTTGTGCTGTTTCGTTATCGAACCAATGAAAAAGTCCAAAAAGCGACCGTTATAACATTAATTGGCGCATTTCTGATTTATACAGCATCAATTATGTTTGCGGAATTGATCCGCTAGCAAAGTAAAAGAGTCCTTGGAGTAGTATACGGTGAGTTCTCAGAACAAAATGGAAGAGCAAGACGACGTAGTTGTCATTGAAGAGCGTGACAAACGTACGCATATCTATATCGCAATCGCTGCGGTGTTAGGCTTGGCATTTGGTGGCCTTGTTGGATCGGTTGTCACTGCGAACAAGTGGGAATCGACTTACCACGTATTAGAAGAAAAGTATCAAGCACTAACGCAAGATAAAACCCAGTTGGCATCTCAAGTAAAAGTGCGTGAAGAGGCGCTTGACCAAGAAATACAAAACCAAGTTAGTGAGTTACTTGCCGCGAAAGACGAAGCGCACCAGAAAGCACTTAAGAAGTTGCAAAAGCAATTGACTGAGGTCGAGAAGGTCAACTTGTCACTAGAGTCTCAATTGAAGCAGCAGGCAGATAAGATCAACACGACGAAGTCAGAAAATGAGAAGCTGAGTCGTCAAGCGGATATGCAAGCGACTATGTTTGAGCGGTCCCGCGAAGTATTCCAGAAAGAGCTAAAAATTTCGCAAGAATTAGAGTCTCTCGAGAAAGAACGGTCGAAATTATTACCTAAGATTGAGAAACTCAAGAAAGAGTGTGACGTATTTTTAGAAGGCAAATCTTGGGACGTGAAGTCGGACGCGTGTGATAAACATGACGAAGCTAATTCACGACTAAGTCAGGTCGATCAAATGATTGAAGTCTATAAAATGGACCTCAAACAAATCAAAGCAATAACGGAAGATATCGGCCTTTAAGTCTTTTGTATCCGGTTTTTGAAAAGCAAAAGGAGCTCTTTAAGAGCTCCTTTTTCGTTGTTAGCTATGACTTTTAGCCTGTCGCGTATATTAGATTCGTGAGGCGTCATAGCCTGAGGCGAGCAGGAGCTCTCGTTCGTGTTTAATCAGCTGAGCTCGATCTTCAATTAGTTCATTGAGTGCTTGAGATGGCTTACCTGCTAATGCTTTGAACGAAGCAAAAGATTCCGCGGTGTCGATTTTATCAATCATCTGACTGATGACATTACGAGCCTCACACGGGTTACTCGTCGTTGTAAAGTATTCTACTTGCTTTGCTGCCGATTTCATCTCAGTTAATAGCTCAAGCGGGCTACTTTCTTTGGCTACTGCCATGTAGTTATCCAGCACGCGCTTTGCATAAAGCAGTTCTTTGAGGGGGATATCTCTTCCGCTCTCGATTAGGGATTCGCTAAGGATCATACTTGAGCTCATGGGCATTCCTTCTTATTACTACGCCGCTTTTAATGTTTCCTTGAGTCTAATTTATTGAAGTCACATTGGGAATGGGTAAAAAGCATTTTTAACGCATTTTTATTCATTTATGAAAACACGAATGCGATGCTTATCTGGATCGATAGCCATAAAATTTAACCCATACACTGATGTCGCTGGTGGTTGAACAAACTCAACACCTAGGTCTTTCCAGCGCTTGTAAATGCGCTCTAACGTATGCCTGTTGGGCACTGATAAAGACAGCTCGGTGCCACCACCTCTAATTCCGCTGTGGGGTGAAAGATTATCTCTTTGCTTGAGTGTCAACGTTAAGCCTTCGGTCATTGGAATAGCGGCAAAGGTTGGAGACAACTGCGTGACTTTGCGTTCGAACAGTTTCGAATAAAAAACTTGGCTTATGTGGATGTCCTCAACGTAGAGAACGAATGAATTGATAGTCAGCATGGTTTGTTCCTTAATCAATTAGAAATAGTAGGGGCAATCTAACGTAAAGGAACGACAGGAGTTGTCAGCAGAACATTCCCGAGGTGAGTGACAGAATAAGAAAAAGGAGCCGTTTAGCTCCTTTTTATCAGCGGAATCATTGGTATTAATGAGTGTGTTTGGAAGAATACCAGTTGTTTTGATACGCTTTAGATGCAAATAATGCGTTTGCTTTTGCACGCTCGATAATAGACTCGTCCACCTCTAGCGGCTTCATGGTTTGGTCTTTAAAGTCGTACGCCAGGGTCGATATCTTTTCACCAGGGGAAAGCACAACTAGATTGTCGCGCGTTAAATAACCAAAGTTTTTGTCGTATTGCATCATTGCGCGCTCATCTTCGCGAGCTAGTGGCTTCGTTAAATCACGACCAATCATCGGTGTTTTAGCATCTACCCCAATTAGAGATAACAGTGTAGGCGGCATGTCGATGTTGTTTGCTATGCGGTCATCTTTACGTGGTTGAATGCCTTTACCAAGGATCAATGCTGGAATGTGAAAGTGCTTAACCGGAACAAGGTTAGCGCCAGAAACACGTGCATCATGATCTGCAATTACAATGAAAATGGTATCATCCCAATAAGATGACTTTTTCGCCTTTTCAAAGAAAGTGCCCAAAGCGTAATCGGAATATTTTACGGCGTTGTTACGCGTCATATGTTCTGAATCGTATGGCTCAATTTTGCCTTTCGGATACTCATAAGGGCTATGATTACTTGACGTAAAAACTAAGCTAAAGAAAGGTTTGTCGCTTTTTGAAAGGCGTTCAAACTCTTCGTTTGCTTTGTTATATAGATCTTCATCACTAACACCCCAAGAGCCAACAAAGCTTGGGTTGTTATAATCATCTTCTTCTACTATTTGATCAAAACCGTTACCAAAGAAGAAAGTTTTCATGTTGTCAAAGTTGGCTTCACCGCCGTAAATAAATTGCGTGTGATAGCCTTGAGCTTTCAGTAAGTCCGCGATGGTAAAGAAACCCGTTTGGCTTTTACTCAGCTTCACTACCGCGCGAGATGGAGATGGAGGAAAGCCCGTGGTTACGGCTTCAATTCCACGAACAGAACGAGTACCAGTGGCGTACATTTGTGTGAACTGCCAACCTTCCTTCATGAGTTCATCAAGGTTTGGTGTTAGAGGCAAACCACCCAAAGCACCGACAAATTGGGCGCCTAAGCTTTCTTGTAGCAAAATCACTAAGTTTTTATGTTTACCTTGGTAAGTCGCGGGGTTACTGTTCATGGTTGGGAGTAATGAAGGGGTGAAGTCGGACTTTGTTGATGAAGTGCGAACTAATTCCAACATCTTTTGAGTGTCCATTTTTCCGTAGAACTGCTCCGCGCTCTTTTCTGACTTCATGCTATTAACCGCAAACAACAATGAGTAAGATGAGTTCAGTGCTAAGTCGTTAAGCAGTGGATCGTTAGAAAAGGCGACCATAGCAGGATTTAGCGGGCGGTGCCCTAAAGATGAGCGAGCACCTGCAACCCCAAAAAGAACAACGAAAAGTGCCAATAGTGGTCGCCATTTCCAGTTGACCTGCTGCGCCTTATCGGTCAGTTTCTTACTCCACTTCCAACCTAAAGTGATGGTTAAAACTGTACCTAACGCACCAATAAACAGTTCTAATTTGTAGCCAGTCCAGAGCATACTCAAGACTTCTTTTGGGTAGATTAAATATTCCACAAACAGGCGGTTTGGACGTAGGTCGTATTCCTGAATGAATGGCGCTGTTGCTAGCTCCATGTATACAAGCACCCAAAGCCCTAAAACCATCCATATGCGTAATATTCGCTTCCAACACTCTCCCATCTTACCGGTTAATGGCATGAAGGTTGAAAGCAGTGCTGGAAGAATAAATAACCAGCAAAGCGTTGCAATATCTACGCGCAAACCTTGACCTAGGATGTAAATTAAGTCGTTTAGAGAGTCAATACGGTCAATCTGCCAAAAGGCTAGCAAAACTCTTGAGATAGACAGAAATAGAAGCGAAAACAAAGAAAAGGCAGCAATTGGCTGCAAAGGCCCCCACACAGAGCTCTTTGATAATTTTTTCATATTTATTCGAATAGTTTAATTGTTATGTTGTGTTGTTTTTAGCAAAGCAAGCGTGAAATAAACGTGAATTATAATGTGGGTTTATGGTCGAGTAGTGTAAGTGTTGGTATGTCTATGTAAGGGGGAGGGGCGTTTGTGTAAAAAAAAAGAGCCAGTTGATAACACCAACTGGCTCTAGAGGTTGATAAAGGCATGATTACATTGCGGCTTTCTTCGCTTCTTCGACCCATGCGTCGAACTTTTTCTGGTTCGCTTTGATCCAGCCATTTACATGAGACTCGATGTCCGCTGAGCTGTTCTTACCTTGGCTCATCATCATATTCTGCGCACTAACATCATTGATATTTAGTTTGATGATTTCAAATAGCTTCGCAGCAGCAGGGTTTTTTTCCGTAAACTCTTTATTGGCAACGATGCGCATAGAGTTCATCTCGAAGCCGTAGTTCTTACCGTTCTCTAGTGTCGTATCAATGTCCTTACGCTCACCAGGAAGTGAAGAGAATGGCACTTCTAACCACACAACATCTTTCCCTGGAACTAAAACGCCACTTACCCAGTACGGTGTCCAAGTGTAGTAAAGAATCGGATCGCCTTTTTTGTAACGTGAGATCGTATCAGCGATAATCGCTGCGTAGTTACCTTGGTTGTGTGTTACTGTGTCACGGAGTTTGAAAGCATCCAACTGATGTTCAACAACCATTTCACAACCCCAACCTGGGTTACAACCAGTTAAGTCCGCTTTGCCATCGCCGTTTGCATCGAATAGCTTCGCCAATTTTGGATCTTTTAACTGACCAATGTTCGTGATGTTATATTTTTCCGCGGTTTTCTTATCGATCAAATAACCTTGCGCAGCACCACTTACGTATTGGCCTTTACGGAAGAACTTATCATCACCGCCAGACATCGTGTACTTATCGGCGTGAAGAGGGAACCAACCAACCGCTAAGAAAGTAGCATCACCTTTAGCAATAGAGGTGTAGCCTACGTTGTAGTCCACTTCTTTGGTCGGTTTAACATCGTAACCAAGCTCTTCAAGTGCGCGGTTTACGATCAACGTTTGAAATGTTTCTTCTGCAACGGTTGATTGAACAGGCTGAACAGTGACACCTTCACCCGGTAATTCACTTGCCACACCATAAGTTGAAAATGCGATAGTACTTAGAGCTCCAACAGAGAGCGCTTTCTTCCATGAATTATTCATTGATGTTTCTCCTAAGTTTTAGATCGTCTTGGTTCGTCTTTGTTTTCAGTTTTAATAGGTATGAAACAGGACCTGTGTGATACCAGCGAAGTTTAGTGTTGCCCGCATTAACCCCTAACACCTGGGTGATACGGTCTAACAAAATTGCAAGAATAACGATGCCTAAGCCACCAACGGCAGCAAGACCCATATCAAGTCGGCCAATACCACGAAGTACCATTTGGCCTAAGCCGCCAACAGCAATCATTGAAGCAATCACTACCATAGAAAGTGACAGCATTAAGGTTTGGTTTACACCTGCCATGATGGTTGGTAACGCCAACGGTAACTGGATGCGATAAAGCATCTGTTTTTTGTTTGCCCCGAAAGAGTGGCCAGCTTCGATAAGCTCTTCAGGTACTTGCTGAATACCCAAAATAGTCAGGCGCACAACGGGAGGCAGGGCGAAAATGATCGTTACTACTACGCCAGGAACGTTACCAATACCAAACAACATAACAATTGGTACAAGGTAAACGAACGCGGGAGTCGTTTGCATTGCATCTAATATTGGCCTAACAAATTTGGCAGCGGTTTGGCTCCTTGCCAACCATATCCCCATTGGTAGCCCTATAAGCAAACAGAAGAAAACGGCGGTTAACACCAGTGCTAGCGTTGTCATCGCTTGTGACCACGCACCAATTAGGCCAATGAAAACAAGGGATACAAGAGTAGAAAAACCAAGTTTTACATTGGAAAACTGCCACGCTAGCAAAAATAAAATGAGTACCATTATAGGCGCAGGTGTAGACACCAAAGCAGTTTCAAACGACGTTAGAATAAAGTCGATTGGAACTCGTATTGCTTGGAAAACAGGTCGACCATGTTCCACCAGCCAGTTCAAACCGGACTCTACCCAGCTATCGAGGGGTAAAACCGCATCTTGGAATGGGTTCATAATATCGAATGGCGCTTGCTCTACAGTTTCTGAGTTGAGCCAATCATTACTTGGTGCGGCCTCTGTAACTTGCGACCAAGGATCATCTTGCGCAGGAGCAGTATTTGACCAGGGATCATTGTTAGTTTGCTCTGAAGACATCGTGTTAATCCTTATCTAGTGTTTGTAGAAGACGTGATTTAGTCACGACACCAAAGTAAGTTCCTTTCTCATCTACGACAGGCACGGCATAAGGAACACCAGCAACCAGACCCAAAATGTCATTAATTGACTGATCAGGCTGAAGAGTAACTTCATCCGGTAATTGAGCACTGGCTAACGAACGGTTTTCTTTATGAGCCAAACGCAGTGAATCAAGAGATACGATGCCGGAATATCGGCTAGATTTATCGACGACAATGCCGTAATCACGGTCGTGATCCATCAGAATCTGCATCGCAGAGCCTGGACCGTCATTTTCCGATTTCTTAAAAACAGCCGCTGGCTTCTTGCGCGCGATATCTTTTGCTGTCAAGACACTTGCGATGTTTACGCCGCGGAAAAACGCTTCGACATAATCATTTGCTGGACTGTGTAATATTTCATCAGGTGTACCAACCTGAACAACCTCACCGTTTTGCATGATGGCGATACGGTCGCCAATGCGCATTGCTTCATCCAAATCATGAGAAATGAAGACAATTGTGCGTTTGTCATCGTTCTGTAGACGAATAAGCTCATCTTGCATCTCAGAACGGATCAATGGGTCTAAAGCGGAAAACGCCTCGTCCATTAATAGGATGTCAGGATCACAGGCTAACGCCCTCGCCAAACCAACGCGCTGTTTCATACCACCGGATAATTCGTCAGGGAAAGATTCTGCATAAGGGTCTAAACCCACTCTTTCTAAGGCGGAAAGGGCACTTTTCTGACGCTCATTAACATCGATGCCGGCAAGTTCTAAACCAAAGGCGGCATTTTCAATCACCGTCATGTGTGGCATGAGTGCGAAACTTTGAAACACCATTGAGATATTATTACGACGAACTTCTCGAAGTTCATTTTCGGAGATGTGGGCGATATCTCTTCCTTTGAGATAAACACTGCCTTTAGTCGGCTCAATGAGCCGGTTAAGAAGTCGAACAAGGGTGGATTTCCCGGAGCCAGAAAGGCCCATGATTACGAAAATTTCCCCTTCATTTATGGTGAGAGATACATCGTTTACGCCGACTGTTAAACCTGTCTGTTCAAAAATACCGTCTTTATCGACGCCTTTGTCGATAAGCGAGAAGGCTCTCTCTGGGTCTTCTCCAAACACTTTATACAGTCCCTTAACTTCCAGTATGGGATCCATGTTATCTGTCCTTTTTCGTGTGTTTATAACTGTTTAACGATTTGTACTCTAATTAATTTTAGTTCAACTTTCAACGAAAGGGGGTTGGTTAACTAGTTCTGCCGTGCATAGAGAATTCGTTGAGCAAGGTATGTTCAATTCTTATTTTTTATATTTAAAACAATTGCTTGTGATATGTTTTTATCCGCCATAACGTTGCCCTGACGTAGGGTTGAATTTATTTTGAATTTTTTTGTACATTTCAACTCAACTCGCTTGCATAGATATAAGCTGTGATAGCTTAGAGCTCTACATATAAAAAGGTTAGAGCTCTAATTTTTGGTTAAGGCTTGGTCCTGTGAAATCGGTTAGGTACTGTTATCCTTAGATTTATTTATTGCTTGATTTCACTCAGGGTGATATTTATCGCTGTAGTTTAGGCAGCGTATGGAATAAAAAATGGAAGCCGAACAGTTAGAAGTGCTCAATTTCATTAGCCAGTACCCACCTTTTGATGACCTACCTGAAGAGCAGCTTAGAAAAATTGCTCTCAATGCCGAGGTTGCATACTTTCGGCAAGGAACAAAAATCCTTAACTTCGGAGATACGATCCGCGACTTGTATATGGTGAGAAGTGGGGCGGTAGAGATTTATCGACGTAAAGGTGAACTTTACAACAGGATTGATGCTGGTGGACTGTTTGGTCAGATGGGGTTGTTGATGAACAACCGCGTACGTATGCCAGCCAAAGCGATAGAAGACACTCTCGTTTACTGTATTCCGGAAAACATCTTCAATGAACTTTGTGATGAGTTTGAAAACTTTGCGGACTACATGGAACTGGAAGATAGCGCGCGTTTGCGAAGCGCAATATCTAGCCGCTCCGAAAGCAATGACTTTACCACCGCTAAGGCACGTAAAATCTTAGCAAGAGATCCAGTAACTCTGGAGGCAACGGCTTCAATTCAGGAAGCTGCGATACTAATGGCAGAGGAAAATGTCACCTCTCTGCTCATTATTCGCCCGACAGAGGAGCTCACAGAAGAAGATGATGAACAGCTGCTTGGAATATTGACTGATCGCGATCTTTGCATTCGCGTACTAGCTCAAGGTATTGATACCAATATTCCAGTGAGTGAGGTCATGAGTTATGACGTGGTTTCATTGGATTATAACGCCTATGTGTTTGAGGCCATGTTAACCATGTTGCGTTACAACGTGCATCATTTACCAATTTTAAAAGATAAAAAGCCGATAGGAATTATTGGCATGACGGACATCGTTCGTTACGAATCTCAGAACAGCCTATTGCTAGTGAGCTCTATTTTTCAGCAAACCAGTGTCGAGGATCTCAAGCAGGTTTCTGAACAAGTAAAAGACTGTTTCGTAAGAATGGTCAATGAAGATGCCAACGCGCACATGATTGGTCGAGCCATGTCGGTTATAGGCAGTAGTTTCAAACAACGCCTCGCTGAATTAGCTGAGCAAGAGTTCGGCCCAGCGCCCATTCCTTATTGTTTAGTCGCAATGGGTTCAATGGCGAGGGATGAGCAGTTAATTGTAACAGATCAAGATAACGCCCTTATTCTCGATAACAGTTATGACGTTGAGATTCACGGAGAGTACTTTGAAAAGTTTGCTAAATTTGTTTGTGATGGTTTAGCGGCATGCGGCTATGCTTATTGTACTGGAGACATTATGGCTACCAACCCAGAATGGCGAAAAACTCGTGCAGAATGGGAGGAATGCTTTGGAAACTGGATAGACAATCCAACCCCTGAGAGATTGTTAAATAGTAATATCTTTTTTGATCTCCTCGGTGTTCATGGGCGAGTGAAATGGGCGGAGCAATTAAGCAGCTTTATTGTGAGACGAGCGAAAAGAAATAACCGCTTTCTTGCTTGTATGGCGTATAACGCAATACGTAGGACGCCTCCACTGGGCTTTTTCAAAGACTTTGTGATGGAGAAAGATGGTCGTCATCGCAACTCGATTAACTTGAAGCGAAGGGGGACGGCTCCGTTGGCCGATTTAATACGGGTGCATTCTTTGGCAATCGGTTCGCGATCGCAAAACTCTTTCGACCGTTTAGATGACATTAATGATGCTGGCATTTTACCGAAAGGTCGAGGTTTGGATTTAAGGGATGCGATGGAGCTAATCTACATGGTTCGAATTCGTCACCAAGCCCTTGATATAGAAAATGGAGAAGAGCCAGACAACAATATTGAGCCGGAGAACATGTCTGAATTTGAACGTCGAAACTTAAAAGCAGCATTTCAAATTCTAAGTAACGCACAGAACTTCATTAAGTTTCGATACCAGAGAAGTAGCAAATGATGTGGTTCTCAAAAAAGGCAGAAAAAGAACATCCCTTGTTGGATACATCCCAGACGCCAGAGTGGTCAATGTTGTTCAAGCAACTCGCTAAAGAAGCGAAAGACGAGAGGCTCAAACGCTATTATTCGACACCGATGGTTAATGGGGAAACACCAATTGAACAAGTGCCATTTGTCTCGGTAGACTTTGAGACAACAGGATTGAACTCGGAAGAGGATGTCATTCTCACGATCGGACTTGTCCCGTTTACTATTGATCGTGTTCAATGTAATGGCTCTGCTCATTGGGTCGTTAACCCAAACAGAGAGTTAAACCACGAGTCTGTCATTATTCACGGTATCACTGACTCTGAGGTTAAAAACGCGCCGCAGCTGTCTCAGATCTTGGGTGAAATATTGGATGCGTTGTCAGGCAAAGTGGTACTCGTTCACTATAAGAACATTGAAAGGCAGTTCTTTAATAACGCCTTGCTAAATAGCATCGGAGAGGGGATACAGTTTCCTGTTGTTGATACGTTAGATATTGAGTATGCGATACAACGCCGTGAATGCAGAGGTTTTATCAATAAGTTGAAAGGCAAGAAACCCGGTTCTGTACGATTAGGGCACGCTCGTGAAAGATATGGCCTCCCTGCTTATCAACCTCACCATGCCCTGACGGATGCGTTAGCAACTGCGGAGCTGTTTCAAGCGCAACTGCAGTATCACTTTAATCGAAACATCCCAATATCTTCGGTTTGGCAATAGGCGTTATTTATGGTGAAAACAATAAAATGCAATGAGAGATAGGGGGCTTTAAGATTATGATGGCGGATTGAGTAACCGCTTATAAGAACAATGTTTTATGAACATGTGCTTGGTAGTGATGAAGACGTTTCATTACTCGAACTCCGACGAAAGTAATTTAAACTTGGTCACGTATTTTTAAGGAGATTATCCGTGAGCACCGATAATAACGGTGGCATTCAACGCCCCGATGGAAAAGTAAACGCAATAGATACTGACTATCAAATTGGTCAGGATAACGTTGCGCTAAAGGTAGGCCCATTTGGCCTTGATATTCACAACCGTGTTTTTGCAATTTCTGGCTTAGCAATCGTCATGTTTGTTGTGATAACACTATTATTCCGAGAACAGGTAGAGCCGTTTTTTGCAGACCTACGAGCGGGTTTGTTACACAATTTAGACTGGTTTTTTCTCGCTTCAGGTAATATTTTTGTCATTGTCTGTGTCGGATTGATCTTCACACCATTGGGCCGTGTGCGAATCGGTGGTACTGAAGCAACACCGGATTACTCCTATGCCGGATGGTTGGCAATGCTATTTGCTGCAGGTATGGGCATTGGTCTCGTATTCTTCGGTGTATCAGAACCGATGTCCCATTTTAGTTCTGCGATTGGTGGCGTGAGCGTTGAGAATGGTGTACGTACTGACTGGGCACCGCTAGGTGGTGCAGAGGGCGATGCAACTGCAGCTTCGGCATTAGGGATGGCTGCGACGATTTACCACTGGGCACTTCATCCGTGGTCAATATACGCGCTCTTGGCTCTTGGACTGGCTATCTTTTCATTTAACAAAGGTTTGCCACTCACCATGCGCTCAATTTTTTACCCTTTGTTTGGTGAGCGTGTATGGGGTTGGACTGGTCATATTATCGATATTCTTGCAGTGGTAGCGACGGTTTTTGGTTTAGCAACATCGCTAGGCTACGGTGCATCTCAAGCCGCAACGGGTTTGAACTTCCTGTTTGATGTCCCAATGACCAATACCACGCAGGTTATATTGATTATTGGTATTACTGCGCTCGCTTTAATCTCTGTTGTGGCTGGACTCGATAAGGGCGTGAAAATCTTATCTGAAATCAACATGGGTCTTGCAGCACTGCTATTGCTATTTGTTATTGTTGTTGGCCCGACGATTGCGATTTTAACTGGTTTCTTCGAGAACATCGTTTCCTATGTGGCTAATATCCCTGCCTTATCTATGCCATTTGGACGAGAGGATGTGAATTACTCTCAAGGCTGGACGGCGTTTTACTGGGCGTGGTGGATTTCTTGGTCACCATTTGTGGGTATGTTCATCGCACGTGTGTCTCGCGGTCGTTCAGTTCGTGAGTTTATTATTTGCGTTATTCTTATCCCATCTTCAGTTTGTGTGTTATGGATGACGGCTTTTGGCGGTAACGCAATTAGCCAATACGTTAATGATGGCTACGAGGCGGTGTTTAACGCAGAACTACCTTTAAAACTTTTTGCCATGTTAGATGTTATGCCATTGGCTGAGATAACATCTTTTGTCGGCATTATCTTAGTCGTGGTGTTCTTCATTACCTCTTCTGACTCAGGATCACTGGTTATTGATACTATTGCTGCGGGCGGTAAGGTCGATGCACCAACGCCACAACGCGTGTTCTGGTGTACGTTTGAAGGTTTGGTTGCGATTGCATTGATGTTGGGTGGTGGTCTAGCTGCTGCTCAAGCAATGGCGGTGACGACTGGTTTACCATTTACTATTGTTTTGCTTGTTGCAACGGTATCTTTGATAAAAGGTTTGATGGATGAACCTCGTCCAAAGGCGGTTTCTAAGAAATCAAAATAACTAGTATCAGCAGTTAAATTATTGATAAAAGCGGTATGCGAAAGCATGCCGCTTTTTTTTTTGGATTTCTATTTTTTTCTGAGAAATGAACAGCATGGAAAATGGTCTTATTCTGGTTGTTTTTTGTACTGCGCATTTAGGTGACTATTTAATAAATTAGACCTCAAACTATTTTAACTTTTGGTTAATAGGTTTATTTTTGTGATGCAAATCACAAAAATACCGATAAAAAGGCGGATTATTTGATTTTTAGTCGCGAGGGATGCCCATAATAAAAAGGAAATTTAATTAGACCTCAAAGGATATGTATTTTCACATGATCACATCAGCACCTTGGGTCCTTTATCCAGAGATTGGAGAAGACTCAAGTAAAAAATGGATTTTTCGTGAGCCTAAAATCTCTGATGGTGACGACATTTACAGCTTGATTGCAGACTGTCCTCCATTGGACATGAACTCATCTTATTGCAATTTCCTACAGTCTACGCATTTCAGCAAAACCAGTATTTTGGTTGAGCAAAAAGGCGAAATCGCAGGTTTCATTTCCGGTTATCAGAAACCAGACGAGCAAGACGTTTTATTTGTCTGGCAAGTTGCAGTCTCACCTCGCTTTAGAGGTCATGGTTTAGCATTCCGCATGTTGAAAGAACTTCTCACCCGAGAGGAATTAGGCGGTGTTAAATCGGTAGAAACTACCATCACGGAAGATAATAAAGCCTCTTGGGCACTGTTCAAAAAGTTAGATGCGATGAACGGCAATTCTGGCCAAGTAAGCACATTTTTGGATGAAGAAGCCCACTTTAAAGGCAAACACGATACAGAATATTTGTATCGCATTCCTCTCAAATAATCCTCAAACAATAGGAATTAAAAACGGTCTCATCATGGATATTTTCAAAAAGCAGGAATCCAACGTACGCTCATATTCAAACAATTTCCCGGTCGTTTTTCGTAAAGCGAAAGGCTGCTGGCTAGAAACAGAACAAGGTGAACGATACTTAGACTTCCTTGCTGGAGCGGGATCTCTAAATTACGGCCATAACAATCCAGTACTAAAACAAGCGTTGCTTGAGTACATTGAAATGGACGGTATTACTCACGGTTTGGATATGCACTCAGAAGCGAAAGCATCGTTTCTGGAAGCGTTGGATACTTACATCCTTAAACCAAGAAACTTGGATTACAAGGTTCAGTTTACGGGCCCAACAGGCACTAACGCTGTTGAGGCGGCATTGAAGCTGGCTAAAAAAGTAAAAGGCCGCGACAGCGTCGTTGCGTTTACTAACGGTTTCCATGGTTGTACTGCTGGCGCACTGGCTGCAACGGGTAACCAGCATCACAGACAAGGTAACGGTTCTAGCCTAAGTAACGTCACTCGTATTCCATTTGAAGGTTACGCTGGCGTAGATGGTCTCGCGCTGTTCGAAACCATGCTAAATGACAACTCTGCAGGTATGGATAAACCAGCCGCTGTACTTCTTGAAACTGTGCAGGGTGAAGGTGGTTTAAATGCTGCTTCAAACGAGTGGTTACAACGTTTGAGCAAAATCTGTAAAGCCAATGACATTCTTGTGATTGTCGATGACATTCAAGCAGGTTGTGGACGTACCGGTACTTTCTTTAGTTTCGAGCCGTCTGGTATCCAACCGGATATCGTGACGCTATCGAAGTCGATCGGTGGTTACGGTTTGCCGATGGCTGTCGTATTACTTAAGCCTGAGCTTGACCAGTGGAAGCCAGGCGAGCATAACGGTACGTTCCGTGGCAATAATCACGCCTTTATTACTGCTGCAAAAGCACTAGAAATTTACTGGGCAAACGATGATTTTGAAACACACATCAAGCAGTGTTCAGACAAGGTAAGTGCTGTTATTGACCGTTGTGTTCGTCGCTTTCCACAAATGTTTGTGCAGAAAAAAGGCCGCGGCATGATGGTTGGTATTGAATGTATCAATGGTGACATGGCATCTGAAATTGCGAAAAACTGTTTCGAGAATGGAATGGTGATAGAGACAGCGGGTCCAGACGATGAAGTTGTGAAGTTCTTCTGCCCACTAACCATTAGCGAATCAGAGCTAGATCAAGGACTAAGCATCTTTGAAAATGCAGTAGAGACTATCGCTGCGAAACATTTCAAACAAGCATCTTAATAAGGATTTTAATTATGATCGTCAGAACTCTAGATGAATGCCGCAACAGCGAACGACGTGTTGTTTCAGATAACTGGGAAAGTGTCCGCATGTTGTTGAAAGACGACAACATGGGTTTCTCTTTCCACATCACAACGATTTATGAAGATACAGAAACTCATATTCACTATCAAAACCACCTTGAATCGGTGTTTTGTATGAGTGGTGAAGGTGAGATTGAAGTTGTAGGTGGAGAAACGTACCCAATCAAACCAGGTACATTATACATCCTTGATAAACACGATGAGCACTACTTGAGAGCTTATAAGAATAAAGAAATGGTAATGGCGTGTGTGTTTAACCCACCGATTACTGGCGCTGAAGTGCACGATGAAAACGGTGTTTATCCTCTCGTTGACTAAAAGATGATGGTGGGGTGCTTTGCCACCCCACACTTTACTATCTCTTCTTTTTTCTTTTTAAAGTTACCAATCAAAAAAGGCTTATCATGACATTTACCGTAGAAAAAATCGGCGGTACATCAATGACAGCATTTGATGCTGTTCTCGACAATATTATTCTTCGTCCCAAAACGCCATACAATCGTATTTTTGTCGTATCTGCATACGGTGGTATGACCGATGCGCTGCTCGAGTGTAAAAAAACCAGTAAACCAGGCGTTTATCAGCTTATCGCGAAACGCGACGACAAATGGGAAGAAGCGTTAGCGTACGTTGAAAGCCGTATGTTGCTGACCAATGAAAATATTTTTGCGGACCCAATGAATCGTATCCGTGCGGATAAATTCATTCGCTCCCGCATTGCTGAAGCGAAAAACTGTATCGCGAATATTTTAGAAACCTGTCAGTACGGTCAATTTTCGTTGCGCCAGTACTTGCCTCAAATTCGAGAGTTTCTCTCGTCTATCGGTGAGGCACATAGTGCTTACAACACAGCACTAAAACTAAAAAATATGGGTATTAACGCTAAGTTCGTTGACCTGTCTGGTTGGGATAATCAAGCGCCAAGAAGCCTTGATGAGTCGATTAGTGACGCGTTTGCTGATATCGATGTATCAAAAGAACTGCCAATCGTGACAGGTTATGCTTACTGTAAAGAGGGCCTAATGCACACTTATGACCGAGGTTATAGTGAGATGACATTTAGCCGAATTGCAGCAATAACAAAAGCGGATTTAGCAGTAATTCACAAAGAGTACCACTTGAGCTCAGCGGACCCACGCGTTGTTGGTCCTGAAAAAGTATTACCAATTGGTAGTACAAACTATGACGTAGCAGACCAACTTGCGAACCTTGGCATGGAAGCGATTCACCCAAATGCCGCTGCGGGTTTACGTGAAAGTGGTATTGAGCTACAGATTAAAAATACATTCGAACCTGAACACGAAGGTACTTTGATCTCTTCAAGCTATCGTCCGGAAGAAGACAAAGTCGAGATCATCGCAGGTAAAGAGAAAGTATTTGCACTGCATTTGTTTGACCAAGCAATGGTAGGAAAAGCCGATAACGTTAGTTACGAATTGATGGAAATCATCTCCGATGCTCGTGTAAGTTTGGTTGGTAAAGAGATGAACGCTAACTCTATTACTTACTATCTAGGTGGCAGTACTGATAGCTTAAACAAAGTATTGTATAAAGCCGAGAAACGTTATCCGAATGCCTCGATTAAAGGTCGTATGGTCGCGCTTATCTCAGCCATTGGTTCTCAAATTGATACCAACAAGACGTTGGCAAAAGGTGTACTTGCATTGATGAATAATGGCGTTACGCCAGTTGCACTGCACTCATCATTGAGAAATGTAAATGTGCAATTTGTTGTCGGTGATAAGGAATACCAGCACGCGATTTGCGCATTGCATGATGAGTTTTTCCAAAGTAGCAGTTTAGCTAAATCGGTTAATGTGGCTTAGTTTATCCACGGTTAAAATACAAAGGAGAGCAGGTTAGCTCTCCTTTTTTTGTTTTTCAGTTTGTACTCACAATGCCCACTTTGTATAGGCTAAACAGGCGATTTAAGTAAGTTCCTATGTGGCGATACACATAAGCCAGCAGAATGGTCTGCTGGCTTATGTTACTGATTAACTAACGTTAACTTAGTTTACTTAAACTTGCTGATTTCTTGTTCAACTTTGTCTAGTTGTTGCAGCTTCTCTTGCATTTTTAGAGAGTCGTAGTTTAGTGAAGCAGGGTTCATCGCTGTGCCACGCTGCATTGGGTATTCTGGGAGTGTTTTAAAGAACTCTCCCACAACGTCTTGTACAGGTACAAATAGCCACATGTTGTCAGCCATCCAACGCAAGTACATTTGTGATTCGCTTGGGCCTTTTTCGAATGGGTCAGCGCGTAGGTGGATGATTTTAGGCCAGTTCGGAGCAAAACGAACTGCGTTACTTAGGTTCCCTTCAAGCGTTGCAAAGTGAAGTTTCCAGTCATTCCAGCGGACAGCGTTTAATTCACCATTAGACGTAAAGTAAAGCAGCGACTCACGAGGGCCTTTTTCTTCCTTACCTTCAAAGTATGGCATGAAGTTATAACCATCTAAATGTACACGCCACTCTTTGCCATTTGCTTTGTAGCCTTCTGCCAGTTTTTCTTTTACATCAGGTACGCCAGCAGCTGCCAATAATGTAGGCAACCAGTCTTGGTGTGCCATCATTTCATTGATCTTGGTTCCTGGCTTAATTACGCCTGGCCAACGAACCAGTTGAGGAACACGCATACCGCCTTCCCAAGTTGTACCTTTTTCACCATGGAATGGTGTTGCGCCACCATCTGGCCAAGTCATGGTTTCTGCGCCGTTGTCCGTTGAGTAGATAACGATAGTGTTGTCGGCAACACCTAGCTCATCCAGCTTGTCGAGTAAAACACCTACATGATCATCATGTTCCAGCATACCATCGGCATAAATGCTTACACCTGATTTACCTTGGTATTTTTCCTGCAAGCGAGTCCAAACGTGCATACGAGTGGCGTTATGCCAAATAAAGAAGGGTTTATCCGCCTTAACTGCTTTTTCCATAAATGCCAAAGAGCTCTCTAGGAACTCTTCATCTGCGTGCTCCATACGTTTTCGTGTCATTGGGCCAGTGTCTTCAATCTTACCGTCGGCATAAGACTTAATGACACCACGAGGGCCATAGTTTTTACGAAACTCTGGGTCTTTAGGGTAGTAATAAGTTTCAGGTTCTTCTTCTGCGTTTAGGTGATATAAGTTACCGAAGAATTCGTCAAAGCCGTGTTTTGTCGGTAAGTGCTTATCTTGGTCACCTAAGTGGTTTTTACCAAATTGACCCGTCATGTAACCTTGTTCTTTTAACAGATCTGCAATGGTTGGCGCCCAATCAGGTATGCCGTGGTCAGAGCCTGGCATACCAATTGTTAACAAACCCGTACGAAATGGCTCTTCACCCGTAATAAAGGCCGCGCGACCAGCAGTACAAGACTGTTGTCCGTAGTGATCTGTGAACAACGCACCTTCATTCGCGATACGGTCGATGTTTGGCGTTTTGTAACTCATCATACCTTGGTTGTATGCGCTGATATTCCAGTAGCCGATATCGTCACCAAAAATTGCCAGAATATTCGGTTTGTCGGCTGCCATAGCAGCACTGGACGCCGCTAACAGTCCTGCGCCTACAGCGATTTTGCTCAATTGATTTGCCATAAAAACTCCAGATTGTTGAGAGTAAAGATAAGCACAAGTGAGCCTTATGCTTAGTTGCTGCATAAGTTAATGATGTATATAGAAAAATCCTCTTATACTCGATATAACCATAAGTTATTGCTTGGTGGTAACTATTTGTTAATTAAGAAGAAATAGGATTGTCCTGTTAGTTTGTAGAGATTCGTAAAGTAGATTTAGATCACTGAAGAGCCTTATTTTTATTGCGTAGTAGAAGAGGGGATGGAAATGAAAAACAATAGGATGCTCGCTTGTTTTACGGTCCTAAAGCAATACTAAAGTCGTTATGTATTGCTTGTAATTATTTGTATAACCAGTGATTTAGTGTCTATATTGATTTAGGTTGTACATTATAAATATAAGGATATCTATGAGTCAGTGGGCAGGCCGGTTTCGCATTTTATTGCTGGTCAACGTTGTTGTCAGTTTTATGGCTTTTTCTCAAGAGTTATTCACAGAGAAACCAAATATTCCTTCAGGCTTAAATCCAGAATATGCTGGCACACAAGCTTGTGCAGAGTGCCACCAAAACGAGGTGGAGGCTTGGAAAGGGTCACATCACGATATGGCCATGAAGCATGCAAGTACAACCTCTGTACGTGGTGATTTTGATAACCATGTTGTAACGCACAAAGGAATGCCTAATCGGTTTTTTAAAAAAGGCGGCGAATATTGGGTCAACATTCAAGGCTCTGACGGGCAATGGCATGACTATAAGATCAGCTATACATTTGGCTGGGAGCCACTACAGCAGTACATGGTCGAGTTTGAAGATGGCCGCGTGCAGCTTATTCCTTTTGCTTGGGACACAAGAGCTAAAGTTGAAGGGGGACAGCGTTGGTTTCATCTTTATCCAGAAACGACAACAACGGATGAATTCTATTGGACCAATACCGGGCAAAATTGGAACTTCATGTGTGCTGATTGCCATTCAACGAATCTAAAGAAGAATTACGACGCTGACAAAAACACTTACAACAGCTCATGGTCAGAGATTAATGTGGGATGCGAAGCATGCCATGGTCCCGCTAGTCAGCACATAGAGCTGGCCAAGAAATACAAAAATGCTGGCACTTCTTTTGAGCATGACAGCCATTATGGCTTTGATCGAAATTTGTCTAAAGCAGTGTCGGATTGGGTGTTTGAGGAAGGCCATAGTACGTTACAGCCGAAATCAATTGAAGCAACCAATCAAGTGCAAACATGCGCTCAATGCCATAGTCGCCGAACCCAGTTAAATGAAACAGGTGATCATGTTAAAGGTTCCTTTTTTGATAAATATCGCTTAAGTCTTATAACACCTGAACTCTACTATCATGATGGACAGATTTACGACGAAGATTATGTTTATGGTTCGTTTCTTCAATCTGAAATGGCGGAGAAGGGGGTCACGTGCACTAATTGTCATGATCCACACACGGCAGAGTTAACGATCCCAGAAGAGGCAGTATGTTCGCAATGCCATATTGCATCGGAATATACACCTGAAAAGCATACCTTTCATAAGGCTGGATCTGAAGCATCGCAATGTACGACTTGTCACATGCCAGAAACGACTTACATGCAAGTCGATCCTCGTAGAGACCACAGTTGGCATATTCCACGACCGGATTTGAGCAAACATATTGGAACGCCCAATGTTTGCATGTCATGCCATGAAGATAAAAGCAATCAATGGGCCGATGAACAGATAGCAGAATGGTACCCGAATTCGAAGTATCGTAATCAACAACATTTTGCTGTCGCATTTTATGCGGATTCAATTGGTCATCAAGGAGCAGCAAATGCGTTGGCATACTCTGCTCAGGATTCGTCGTTAAAAGACATTATTCGTGCTTCAGCCCTGGAGAGAATGGGGGGCAATACTGACCAAAATACAACAGTATCTTTGGCTAGGGCCGTTAAGAATGAGAATGAAATGGTTCGATTAGGGGCAATTTCAGGCTCGTCTGGTTATGAATTTCATGATCGGTGGCGGATTCTAGAGCCATTGCTTGGTGACCCGGTGCTTTCAGTGAGAGCGGAAGCTGCCTCGGTGCTGGTAGCGAACTACGCACAAATGACCCCTTTACAAAAAGATATCATTAAATCGCCTTTAGAAGAGTACATGGAAATTCAAGAGTTTAATGCCGATCGTGGTTTCGGAAGAACCAATTTGGCGAATGTGTACCGCAGCTTAGGTGAAATCGACAAAGCGGCCGAGCTGTATAAACAAGCGATCAGCATCGAACCCTATTTCGAAAATAGCTACGTTAACCTAGCAGATTTGTATCGTCACCTAGGTAAAGAAGAAGCTGCGCTCACGGTGCTACAACAAGGGATGAAAGCTCAACCTAAATCCAGCACATTACCATACAGCGCAGGTCTTTCTTTGTTACGCCAAGGCAAAGCTGATGATGCGAAAAAGCTACTTAGACGCGCCGCAGAAATTGGTGAAACTAATGCGCATTATTGGTACGTGTACGGTCTAGCTTTAGAAAAGAGCGATGTTCTAGAAGCCAGTAAAGCGTTGCATACAGCATTTGAAGTCGGTGGCAATCCACAACACTTGTATGCTCAATGCGAGGTTCTAGCGAGAAATCATAAAAAAGGCGCTGTCGCTTTTGCTTTCGACAGGTGCATACAAGAGCTTAGTCACTATGCGCCTAAACAAGCTATTGATCAGCTTAAAGCCTCTATTGTCGGGGTCAATAGAAGCTAATTACCAAAAGTGGAGCTTTTATCGCTCCACTTTTTCTTACTTGGTTTAATCAGCGTCTTTCGCTAATCTCAGCCCCATGTCGGACATGATGACTGACTGGCTAGCAAAATCGCGACGATAGTTTTCGGATTCGTCAGCATCATAGGCAAAGCTACCACCTCGTACAGACTTGTGTGCCAGGCTTTCTTTTTCATCTTTTGCGTTTACCGGATTATCACTTGGTGCTGATTTGTAATAGCCTTCATCAAACGCATCAATAACAAACTCACCAACATTACCCGTCATATCGTATAAGCCAAGCTCATTCGGTTTTTTCTGACCTACCTTGTGTGCCTTATTGTTTGAGTTACTGGCATACCAGGCAACGTCGTTAATATCATCAGACCCCGCGTAAGTGAATCCTTGACTTAGATTCCCCCCTTTCGCTGCAAACTCCCATTCTGCTTCGGTGGGTAAACGATAGTGCTCTCCCGTTTTTTCATTCAATTTCTTTATAAAATAATTGGCTTGTTGCCAGCTAATGTTATTCACGGGCGTATTTGGGTTTCTAAAATAACTCAGAGAAGATCCTGTAACCGATTCGAATAACTCTTGGGTTACCTCAAATTTTGCCAAATAGAAATCTTCCACGCGAACGGTGCGAGCCGGGCGCTCGGATTTATTTGCTGACGGATTATCCGAGCCCATCGTAAATTGTCCACCTTCAATAAGAACCATATCTTGATCGATTTTTTGGGCAAGAGGGCTAGGTTGTGTTGTTGCACATCCAGTCATAATTAGCGAAATCGAAATAGCGGCACCAAGGTAAAGAGTATTACTTTTGGAATGCTTCATAGGGGAGCTCCATCAACATTTATGATCAAAGAATTTTATCAGGCAAGTCTATGAAAAACAGTTATACACACTATAACAAGCGCCACGAATAATTGAACATTATCATCACACTAGGCGATTAACTTAATGATTAGTCTTAGCGCCGTTGGGCACAGGCTAGCAACTAAGAAGGTGATGAATGCACATAACTCAAGGTCCGCAGTTCAATGGAAAAGCATCCAAGCGATTACATGTCATGGCGAAACCTATCGGTGCAGTGTGCAATATCGATTGCACCTATTGTTACTACCTAAGCAAACAAGATTTACTTGAGTACAAGCCAGGCTGCTCACCAGTCATGGATGAGGAAACGCTCGAGACCTATATCCGTCAATATATAGCGGGACAAAATACACCTGAAATTATTTTCTCTTGGCAGGGTGGTGAGCCGACAATGCTAGGTTTGGATTATTTCAAGACAATTGTTGAGCTACAGAATAAATACCGTCCCGATGGCATTACGATCTCCAATGACCTCCAGACTAATGGCACACTGCTTAACGATGAATGGTGTGAGTTTTTAAAGGCGAACAACTTTCTCGTCGGTTTAAGCATTGATGGCCCAGAAATGATGCACAACGCTTACCGAACAAACCGAGCTGGTAGAGGCACATTCCGGCAAGTTATGAATGCGGTTGAATTATTACATAAGCACGAAGTAAAGTTTGCTACGCTCACTTGTGTTAACAACTTGACCGGCCGTAACCCACTTGAAGTGTACCGATTCTTGCGAGATGAAGTACGCTCCCCTCAAATGCAGTTTATTCCAATAGTTGAGCAGAAAACATTCAGAACAACCGCCCCTCAAACTTGGGAGCCAAACGAGCAACTAAAGCAAGGAGATAAACGGTTGATCCCAGGTCATAAAGATGCCGTTGTTGAGCCTTTTTGCGTTGCGGATGAAGCATGGGGAAATTTTCTGATCGCGATTTTCAATGAATGGGTTTTACACGATATCGGCAACGTGTTTGTGCAGTACTTTGAAGCCAGTATCGAAACCTGGATGGGCAGAAAAAACCCACTGTGTACGTTAGGTGAAATCTGCGGGAAGGGCTTAGCAATGGAGCCTAATGGTGATGTGTTTGCGTGTGATCATTACGTGTACCCAGAATATAAGGTTGGAAACATTCATCACGAAAAGCTCGATACGCTCGCTTATAGCTCTGAGCAGCAGAAATTTGGGTTTGCTAAAAGTCGTACGCTGCCCCAACAGTGCCTTCAATGTGATTATCAATTTACATGTTTTGGAGAATGTCCCAAAAACCGTTTTATCCGTACTAGGCAAGGTGAGCCTGGTCTTAATTATCTCTGCGCGGGTTGGAAGAAGTTTTTTACCCATGTTGATCAGTCGATGGCGTACATCTTACGAGCGACAGGTAACCCAGTGGTTCACGGCAAATACAGTGACCAGATTCTACACCAGCAAGCTACTCAAACACAGACTGTGTTTGAAACGAAGTTTTAAGATAGTCACTACGCCTGCTACAGGCCCGGAAATGAAAGAATATAGGTTATTGAATGCAAAAAATTAAGCTGCTCTCTAAATCATTACTCGTGATCTCGATCGGCATTGCTGCGAGTCAAACAGCAGTGGCACAAGAAACAACATTGCTAGACCCAGATCAAGTATCGCCGACAACGGTTGTCACTCCACAAGAAGCTCAAATGACACCGGCGCAACGAGTCGAAAAGCTGTCTTATGATGCGCAAAATAAAAAGTTGTCTTCAGAAAAACGTATTGATGCTTTACGTGAGTTAGCCAACTATCCAAGCCAAAATGCATTGGTTGCAGTTGCGCGTGGGTTGCAGGATGAAGATGCAGGTATTCGCGAAGCTGCGATCGTGGGAGCACAGCCATATATGATTGAGCACCGTTGGCGTTTGATTTCACCGTTATTGAGTGATGACGCCGCCATGGTGCGAATTACAGCAGCGATTAACCTCGTTCGAGATTACGCCAATTTGAGTTCGGAGCAACAGCAGTCACTTGAGGGGCCTGTTTCAGAGCTGACAGCACACTTGTCCAGTAAGAACGATAATGTTTCCAAGTTATTACTTGCAGACGTTTACCGTTGGCATCGTGATTGGGATAAAGCGGCGCTGATATACCCAGAGTTAACTAAGCTTGAGCCAAACAACCCTCAAGTTTGGTTAAGCTATGCAGACAACTTCCGAGCGCAACAGCTAGACCAAAAAGCTATCAACGTGCTTGACGAGGGTATCAAGCTAAATTCAGAAGATGCCTCGCTGCATTATTCTAAATCTCTCGCTTTGGTTAGATTAGACAAAAAGAAAGAAGCGGCGTTTGAAATAGACAAAGCTGCGACGATGGCAACGACGAACAGTTACTTTTGGTATTTAAATGGTGTTCTGCAAGAAGAGTTAGACTTGAAGAAGTCTGTCAACGCTTTTGAGCAAGCGTATTTGATATCCGGTGCTCCAGAACAATTGTATGCCGTGTGTGACATCTATGTCAGATACGGCAACCCTAAAACGGATGACTGTTTAACAGAGCTAACGAAGGTCGCTCCCGACTATGTTATTGAAGAGCTCAATCAGAAAAAGGGACGTAAAAGTGCCTCTACATCAGTTGAAGCCAATGAATTTAAACTCTAATCGGTAAATTCCATGTTCCTATTTCAATAAAATAGTGAACCAATTTAGTGACGGTGTCACTCTTTGGTGGCCGTTGGATATGTCAGTTCAATATGCGCCTGTTTCAATTGAACTATACTTTTGATTGGATTCGCACCTAGCACCTCAATATAAGGAATTAAGATGGCTATAAAGTTAAAGACGATTGTCTTAGCAACAGGTTTTGCTCTGTCTAGTTACGCTGTTGCTGCTGATATGCAAGATCCACTTCCGTCATGGAACAACACTGACTCTAAGCAAGCTATTATGGCGTTTGTTACGAAAACAACGACTCAAGGTTCGGATTCCTATGTTCCTGAAAGCCAACGAATCGCGACGTTTGATAATGATGGAACACTTTGGGCAGAAAAGCCTGTTTATCTACAGTTGTTTTTTGCGATCGATAGAGTAAAAGAAATGGCCTCTGAGCATCCTGATTGGAAGACAACCGAACCCTTTGCTTCCGCATTAAAAGGTGACATGGAGGGGATTGGTAAACAAGGACTCGAAGGTGTAATGAAGCTTGTTATGGCAACCCATTCTGGAATGTCTACTGAACAGTTTCATCAAGAAGTTAAGGAATGGTTGAAAACGGCTGTCCATCCAACAACGGGTAGACCATACACTGAAATGGTATATCAACCTATGCTCGAACTGCTCGACTATTTAAGAGCGAACGACTATCAGACCTACATCGTTTCTGGAGGCGGAATTGAATTTATGCGCGTTTGGGCGCCGGAAGTATACGGCATTCCAACGCAAAACATCGTGGGAACGACGTTAAAGGCGGAATATCAAAGTGTTGATGGAAAACCTACCATCCAACGCATGCCGGAAATAGACTTTGTCAATGACAAAGCAGTAAAGCCTGTGACGATTCAAAACTTCATTGGCAAACGTCCGGTCATGGCTTTTGGTAATTCTGATGGTGATTTACAGATGTTAGAGTGGACGAAAGCAGGTTCAGGTCCAAGATTTTCTGCGATTATCCATCACACGGATGACAAGCGTGAATGGGCGTATGATAAAGATTCTCATGTTGGTAAGTTAGATAAATCGTTTAAAGTAGGTGAAGAGCAAGGTTGGCTATTTGTCGATATGAAACAAGATTGGAATCAAGTGTTTAAAGAGAGCACTAAATGATAATCTTTGTTTGACCATAACTTGCTGCAACCAAACAATTGCAACGAAATAAAAGGCCTCACAATTGAGGCCTTAGTTAATTCCACAATAGCTTCGATACCTAGGGTCTAGTTTCTAGGTTGCTGTGTCATTGTTTCTACCACTTTTTCAATACTTAACGAGCTACCTTTCGTTGCAGGGAACTCCTTAAATGTCTCTAGGAACTTACGCACGATAGCTTGAGCAGGAACGAACATCCACATTTGATCAGCGTAAAAATGTCTGACGTAAAGTGCTGCATCTGGACCGACCTCAAATGGATCCATACGAAGGTTTACAATCAAAGGCCAACTAGGTGTTTTGCGGTATGCCTCATTAATGGCACCCTCCATAATACTGAAGTGGATCTTCCAGTCTTTATAACGAACGGCGTTTAAATTACCACCAGCATCGAAGTAAAAGATTTCTTTGCGTGCGCCTTCATCAGCTTTACCAGTCAGCAGATCAAGTTGGTTGTAGCCATCTAAATGTGCTTTAAAGGTTTTGCCCGCTGCTTTATGACCCTTCAATAGTTTTTCTTTCACATCAGGTTCGCCCACAGCTGCGAGTAGAGTTGGCATCCAGTCTTCTTGTGAAAAGATATCGTTGATAACCGTTCCTGGTTTAATGTTTCCAGGCCAGCGTACCATCATCGGAACGCGGAATCCGCCTTCCCAAGTCGTACCTTTTTCGCCCTTGAACGGTGTAGTACCACCATCTGGCCAGGTAAATTTCTCAGCGCCATTATCGGTACTAAAAACAACAATGGTGTTATCTGCTACGCCTAGCTCTTCAAGTTTATCAAGCATGACACCTACTTGATCATCTAGGTCCATCATGCCATCGGCGTATAAGCCGTAACCTGACTTCCCTTGATATTCTTCACTCAAATGTGTCCAGACGTGCATACGGGTTGAGTTATGCCAAATAAAGAATGGTTTGTCTTCTTTTACTGCTTTTTCCATAAATGCCAAGCTAGCATCCATGAACTCTCGGTCTACGTTTTCCATACGCTTACGAGTAAGGGGACCAGTGTCCTCGATTTTGCCATCCGCAGTCGCCTTCAACACGCCTCGAGGTCCGAATTTTTTACGAAACTCTGGATCTTTTGGATAAAACTCAGACTCAGGCTCTTCTTCCGCGTTTAAATGGTATAGGTTACCAAAGAACTCATCAAACCCATGGTTAGTTGGTAGGTGCTCATCTTGATCACCAAGGTGGTTTTTACCAAACTGACCAGACACATAGCCGTGATTTTTAAGTAACTCTGCGATAGTAGGATCTTTCGATTGAATACCCTCTTTTGCGCCGGGCATACCAATAGTCAATAGACCGGTACGAAACGGATGTTGACCCAGAATAAATGAGGCTCGTCCGGCAGTACAACTCTGTTGTGCGTAAGCGTCTGTGAAAATGGCACCTTCATTGGCGATTTTATCAATGTTAGGAGTCTTCCCTCCCATCATACCATTGTGATACGCACTAATGTTGTATACACCTACATCGTCACCCCAGAACACAAGGATGTTGGGCTTATCGGCAGCAAAGGCTGTGGACGCAGCTAATGTACCGACCAATGCCATTACCTTTTTAATCGAGTTTCGCATGAAAATCCTCCGCGATAAATGAGTCCATTATCGTTATATAACGTTACTAATTGTGTTCATCATGGCGAAGTCGAGTGAGATGACACCAAATGAGACAATGTAGTCAGTTGAATATAGTAGAGGTTTTTTGTTGCTTCCAAGTAATCCCTGTTTTTCAAAAATGTTAACTAACATGGACTAGACTTTAGTGTGTTTTAAGTGTGATAAGACGCACTTACAGGATTGAATTTCAATGAAAGGCGACACTATGAAAAATAAAATAGCAACTATCCTGTTTCTATGTATCCCGTTAGAAGTGGTTGCGGAAGAGACACCAAATGTCGTGGTAATGTTGGTTGATAACCTTGGGTGGGGGGAACTAAGTTCCTATGGGAGTACCAGAGGTGTTGAAACTAAAAACTTAGATCAACTTGCTAGAGAAGGTGTACGCCTTACTAATTTTAATGTGGAACCGCAATGCACGCCAACTCGCTCCTCATTCATGACGGGGAGGCGAGCGCTTAGATCTGGGACAGATAAGGTTGTTTGGGGAGTGCCTTACGGTATGGTGAACTGGGAAATAACCATTGCAGAGAAGTTTAAGGAACAAGGATATAACACGAGCCTTTACGGGAAATGGCATTTGGGAGACCAAAAAGGGCGCTTTCCAACGGATCAAGGCTTTGATGAATGGTATGGCATTGCAAATACGACGGATGAGTCAGAATATAGCTCTCAACCCGGTTATAAAGCTATATTACCTAAACCTCAAATCCTTTCAGCTAGAGCAGGGCAGGACCCTAAAGGGGTCAAAGAATATAATTTGGACTCACGTAGAACGATTGACAGTGAGCTAGTTGAACATGCCACAGATTTTATAAATCGAAATGTGAAAGAGAATAAGCCATTTTTCTCTGTAATTACTTTTACTCAACCACATTTACCGACGCTACCTCATCCTGATTTTATTGGTAAAACAGGCAAAGGAAATTACTCAGATGTGTTAGCTGAGATAGATTTTCGAGCTGGGCAAGTTATTGGTGCAATAGAAAAAGCAGGAATTAAAGACAATACACTAGTGATTTGGTTTTCTGACAACGGTCCAGAGTGGCATATGCCATACCAAGGCTCTAGCGGACCATGGCGTGGTGCGTACTTTACGGCTCTTGAAGGCTCTCTCCGAACACCATTTATTGCCTCTTGGCCTAACCACATCAAACCGGGCAGAGTGAGTGATGAAATTATCCATGTTGTGGATCTATTTGCCTCACTTTCTCATGTCGGTGGATACAAATTACCAAGCGATAGAACAATAGATAGTATTGATCAGTGGGCCTTTTTAAAGGGAGATAGTGAAAAGTCTAATCGAGATGGTTTCATCGTTAACAATGGATCTGAAACCTACGCTTATAAGTGGGAAAATTACAAGATGCACTTTATTGATCAAGATATCATGCCGGAGAAAGGGCGCCCATTACAGATCCCTGAAATATACAATTTGATTGATGACCCTAAAGAGGAGTTTGATTTAAGAAATAATGCCACATGGTTATTTCCTATCATGATAGGAAAGAGAGTAAAGTTTGAATCTTCCGTTTCAACAAGCTGCGATACGATTCCTTTCCCTGCTCCATTTGGATATGAGCCCGATTGTAGCAAGGGGAATTTCAATCAATTTCCAGTGGATGGATTACGCCAGAAGTAGTTTACCCCAATGGCTCTTTCTCGCATACATGAGGTATGTTTTTGGTTCAATATCTCATTAGAGCCATTTAGGGCCATGTTTTTTCTAGTTTCATTTGAACAGTCATATTCGTCGACCATACTTAAAGTTCGTTGTTTCATATGGGGCGAATTATGCAGCCAATACTCTACATTCAAATCGGTAATGTTCTTTGGGCGGTTTTAAGTGACGGTTCTTGGATCCAAATGTTGCCCAACGAACAATTAGTTCCAGAAGTAGAGGTGGTTGTTCTTAATACTGACATTCTCGATATTGCATTTAATGAAGATACAACAAGTGAGGATGAATCGAGTTCGAATGATCTTTTAATTGCATCTCAAAACGGTATTGAATCCACTTTTAATCAGAGCGTTCGAGATTTTAGTGAGTCTTCTGGTGGGTTAAGTTTTGTTGCCTATATTCGCGCTGTTTTACCTGAGCAACTCGTTTCTAATGGCTATGTTACTAGGCCAGCAGTGCAAGAAAGAGAGAACCCAACTTCTGAGACTCAGGCTCCTGAGCGGTTGAATCCCGATGCTATATTAACGGTGGATATTCTTGATGGCGGCGATGGATACGAAAACCAGTTTGAAGTTCCTAGTGTCACGATTCAAGGTGACGCACTCAAGATAAGCGATGAGTGGCT
>NZ_JAWORD010000070.1:0-867 GCF_033337665.1 Vibrio sp. Vb2960
GCGTTATGTTTTAGAGGAAATTATGTTATTACATACAAAATATAGAAATGTTGTTAAAAAAGTATCCATTCTCAATGATTATAAAAAACAAATTGAAGATGAGGATGTAAAAGAAGAAATTTCAAATATATATCAAGAAATAAATGAAAACTATAATGACTTTGTGAAGAAGCATCCAGATATTTATTATTCGGAGTCTAATGGTTTTTTTAAGAAAACTATAGATAAACATCAAGATGATTTATATAAGGTTTTTGATAAAGCAATCGAAAAAGTAACGAAAGAGAATAAAGAAAAATTAAAAAAAGAAAAAGAAAGTAATGAGAAGTATGGTATAGAAATTTTAAAAATATCTAGCATTTTTGTAGGTGCTATTTCTCTCAGTCTACTTGTTTTTCATGTGGTATTTAACGGCTATTCACTAACTCACCCCTTTAGTTTGCTATTGGTAGGGTTAATATTACCAAGCATTTCCATTGTAGTTCCGAGCAAGTTATGTCAATTCTTTGTTGGAATTGGAGGGTTGTTGATGGCAATTTACTCAACGTTAAACCTTCCAACGAACGATTCCCTCATACTAGCCAATAGTATTAATTCAATGACTAACATGCCTACCACGGTTTTACAGAGCTACACGTGTGGAAATAATTGTAAAGATTATACGGAAGGCGAGATTAGAATGTTAAAGGATGCTCTTAACAAAGAAGCTGCAAGAATATTGGAGTCGCGACGTAAATAGAACAAACATAACAAACTGTTTAAGAGGGATTCGCAACGCGTGGTATTTTCACCATGCGTTGGCTTTAGTGTTTAAGGTGGTATGCGGCGGCATCGGTATTGCGTTGCTCACCCCTTAACAGGGCGTTA
>NZ_JAWORD010000071.1:0-827 GCF_033337665.1 Vibrio sp. Vb2960
ACATCATTCACGGAGGCAGATACGGTTAACGCCCCATCGGCTAACGTGGATAAGTTCGCCCCTTCGACTTGCCACATACCATCAACGACAACGGTATTGAACGAGAGCATCACCCCCAAGCTGTCTTGAACCGTGACAGAAACCGTCTGACCATTTTCAACATCACTGACTTGCCCTGACAAAGTGACAGATTGGCGCTCTTCAGTGTTTAAATAGCCGTCTCCGCCATCGTCAACGTCCACCGTCACACTTGCGAGCGTATCTTTGATGATGGTGTTTTCACTGGTTGTAGGGTTGCCCGCTATATCAATACTCTCAGCAACAACTGTCAGCGTACCTTCAGACAATCCAGAAAGGTCAACGTCGTCCAGAGACCAACTTCCACCAGTCACCACCGTTTCTAAGTTTATGACCGCTCCTAACGAGTCGGTTACCGTAACTTGGATACGCTGGCCATCTTCAATGTTTTCAATCGTCCCTTCGAGGCGAGTAGTCGCGATTTCGTACTGATTTAAATACTCATCCCCTCCACCATCAAAATTGACGTTCACCGTTGCAAGCGTATCTTTAATGGTCGTATCGACGGCGTTCAGGTTATTGCCATAAATGTCAGAAACCACAGAAGTCACCGTAAGCGGCCCTTCGGCAAGAGAAGACAGATCAACGCCTGATAGGGTATAAGCCTCGTTCTCTACGGTCGTTGTAACAGTAATAGAATTATTGAGGCTGTCGGTAATGGTGATAATAACAAGCCACTCATCGCTTATCTTGAGTGCGTCACCTTGAATCGTGACACTAGGAACTTCAAACTGGTTTTCGTATCCATC
>NZ_JAWORD010000072.1:0-818 GCF_033337665.1 Vibrio sp. Vb2960
GGCTCTCAGCCATTTGTTGAGCTAGGCGTTTTGTTTCTTCATCAACACGAAATTGAATTCTAGTGTCCATGATATATTCCTTTGTTGGTGTGTGTACAAATGTTAGCACTAGGCTTTAAGATGGGCAACTAACAAACAATTTAAGAGTGATTCGGTACGCGTGGCACTTTTACTATGCGTTGGTTTTAGTGATTAAGGTGGTATGCGGGAGCATCGTATTGCGTGCGTCACACCTTAATTGGGCGTTATATGCAATGGATTGGAATATTTATGAAAGGATTTAATAACATCTTAACTGGTTTTTCCTGGGGAGTTGGCTTCTCAGTTGCGCTCATTCTGAGTGGGTTGGTTTATACAAAGTTCGTTGAACCGTCGCTCGGAAATATTCTTAAAGACAAAGAGATCGATGATAAAGCAATTGAGTATTTGGCAGATTTCAAAACTGCCTATGGTTTAACATTGGAAAATGTCTTCAAAGATGGGGACGATGTGCGTTTGGCTGTCGTACAGGAAAACCTTACGGAAGAAGCGTTATATTCTCGTGAGGTTTTAGCATCTGCGTTCGATGTGAACGGTAATTTTATTGGTAATTGTATCGGTGAAAATGAAATCTTCATTATGCAGCCAAGAGAAACCTTTTATCTTGAAATCAAATGTGGGTTTGTGCCGTCGCAAGTCGAGCAAATCGAATCATTTAAGTTAAGGGTTAAGCCGATTTAGTAAGCACCAGAAAATTGCATATAACAAACTGTTCAAGAGGGATTCGCAACGCGTGGCATTTTCACTATGCGTTGGTTTTAGTGTTTAAGGTGGTATGC
>NZ_JAWORD010000073.1:0-743 GCF_033337665.1 Vibrio sp. Vb2960
GGCGTTATGCGTACGATCATGATTAGCTACTCACTCTTATGGTAAAATTCGCATTTTGTTATAGGATCCCAAGATGAGCGATGAGCATTTTCAGGGTAAATATGAGGTAGAGCTAAAGTACCGCCTTGAGTCGAAGACTAATTTCATGAATGTTTTGAAAAATATACCCCATGAAATAATGGTTGAGGACAATCTAGAATCCGATTGTTATTTTGATACTCCTGATAAATCATTGTATCAGCAGAATAAGAGTGTCTGTATTCGTACTATGAAGCCTTCGGGTATTAAGCTTTGGATTGTAAAAGGCCCTGAGGCAGACCGATGCGAAGCGACTAATATCACTGATGCAGAAAATGCTAAAAGTATGCTTGAAACTATGGGGTACGAAATTACGTTAAAGGCTACCAAAACTCGAAGTATCTATTTCGTTGGCAAGTTTCATATCACGGTTGACTCATTAGATGGAATTGGCGACTTTGCTGAGTTCGCTATCATGACAGACGATGAATCAATGCTAATTGCTTATAGGTCGGAACTTGAAGCCCTAGCCAGCAAGTTTGGGTTGACAGGTTCAGCATTGCAGAATAAATCCTATAAACAGATGTTCGCGGAAAAGTACGCATAACAAAGCATTTAAGAGTGATTCGCAACGCTTGGCATTTTTCATTTCATCGTTGGTTTCGTGTTTACGGTGGTATGGTTTAGTTTTGTGGTAGCGTTGCTCACACCTTAATGCGGCGTTA
>NZ_JAWORD010000074.1:0-702 GCF_033337665.1 Vibrio sp. Vb2960
TTGATTCAGTTTTAGTGTTTACGGCACATTGGCTTAGGTTAGGTGGTGGCGTTGTTCACCCCTTAACGCGGCGTTAGCAATATAAGAGGAAACCGATATGTCAGGAATCACAGACCTAGACGAATTATTGCGTTCGATGAGTCCAAAACTAATGGAATCAGAGTTCGTATTTTGTACAGTTTCTGGTGTGCTAGCAGACTATGTTGACCTAAATCCAGTTGCCACGTTTATTGAATCTGAGGGTTTAACTTTGGTTCTAGAGAAATCAGCGGCAGAAAAGGCAGGTTTGTCGTTTGATGGTACATATAGTCAAATAACTCTGACGGTGCACTCCAGTTTGGAAGCTGTAGGTCTTACAGCAGCAGTGGCTAGTAAGTTAGCATCAAAGGGTATTAGTGCTAATGTCATTGCAGCGTATTATCACGACCATATCTTTGTTCAAAGCGGTAAAGCTGAAGCGGCAGTTTCAGCATTAGAAGAGTTCAGTGCATAGGGTTAAGCCATATTGCTAACAAAGCATTTAAGACGGATTCCCAACGCTCGGCATTTTTGGTTTACTTTGAATTTAGTGTTTACGATACAATACTTTAAGTGCGGTGGTCTGCGTTGCTCACCACTTAATGCGGCGTTATGTTTTAGAGGAAATTATGTTATTACATACAAAATATAGAAATGTTGTTAAAAAAGTATCCATTCTCAATG
>NZ_JAWORD010000075.1:0-696 GCF_033337665.1 Vibrio sp. Vb2960
CCTTAACAGGGCGTTAGTGCGCAAAGATAAAAATTACAATTAGCAGGATTTAAAATGAGTGAAATTGCTCGCTTCATATCTGGTGAAGCTCCAGATAAATTTGGTCGCAATGTAGAGCAGTTGTTAGCTTACAACCATTTCTGGCTAGAGCACGATCATAAGTACATTCAAGTTCTTTTCCCGATCGATGAGGGTACTAAGTTCAATCAACATGCTCCTTTGGTAACTCAAGCAGATCGAGAGGCTTTTGCTAATTCAGAAGCATTGCGCATTGCTCACTTAAAAGCTCTCGACCTTTTACTTGAGTTTTGGGGATTGCATCGAGAAGGGTGTCAAATTTCTTCATTACTGGCACTAAGTCCTGCTAACCATGTCTGGCTTAAAAGTCATGACCACAATCAACTTCGTCTGACCCGAGCAATTCGTAGTTTGTATTTGCTCGGTAATGAGCAGATAGCAGCTAACCTGTGTGACTTTCTAGTGGCAGCGGCTAAAGAAACTGACATGGTTTCAGATAAAACGGTCGAGTATTGGCGTAACGCGCTTAAAGGGTAGGTGATCGCTGAAAAAGCGCACTAACAAACTGTTCAAGAGGGATTCGCAACACGTGGCATTTTCACTATGCGTTTGTTTTGGTGTTTAAGGTGGTTTGCGGCGGCTTCTGTATTGCGTTGCTCACCCCTTAACAGGGCGTTA
>NZ_JAWORD010000076.1:0-676 GCF_033337665.1 Vibrio sp. Vb2960
CCACTTTGTGGTTCATGACTGGGGTGAAGTCGTAACAAGGTAGCGCTAGGGGAACCTGGCGCTGGATCACCTCCTTAAACGATGATTATTGCGATGAGTGTCCACACAGATTGATATGGTTTAAATTTCAGAGCAAAATTGGTTCTGCATAAAATGCTGAAGCAATTTATGTGGGGCTATAGCTCAGCTGGGAGAGCGCTTCGCTGGCAGCGAAGAGGTCATCGGTTCGATCCCGATTAGCTCCACCACATACTCAGTGTCCCGTTCGTCTAGAGGCCTAGGACACCGCCCTTTCACGGCGGTAACAGGGGTTCGACTCCCCTACGGGATACCATCTTTAAACATTCTCTCTTGAGAGTTTTTAAAAATGGTTACTTCATAAGAAGTGATTAGCTCTTTAACAATTTGGAAAGCTGACAAAACAAACTTTTAAGTTTGTTTGTAAAGTTCTCAATGTTTGTCTTTATGACAAACACCAAAAAACACATTTAAGTGTTCTTGGGAATATCACTTTTACAGTGATTATTCGAAATTGAGTCCGGCAAAATCGAATGTCTCTCGCTCATTCAAATAATGAGAGACAACTTTGGTGATTTGAACATCAACTCGAAACTCCTTCGGGTTGTATGGTTAAGTGACTAAGCGTACACGGTGGATGCCTTGGCAGTCAGAGGCG
>NZ_JAWORD010000077.1:0-650 GCF_033337665.1 Vibrio sp. Vb2960
CGCCTCTGACTGCCAAGGCATCCACCGTGTACGCTTAGTCACTTAACCATACAACCCGAAGGAGTTTCGAGTTGATGAACAAGTCACCAAAGTTGTCTCTCATTATTTGAATGAGCGAGAGACATTCGATTTTGCCGGACTCAAATTCCAAGAACACTTGAATGTGTTTTTTGGTGTTTGTCATAAAGACAAACATTGAGAACTTTACAAACAACAATAAATTGTTGTTTTGTCAGCTTTCCAAATTGTTAAAGAGCTAGATTTTCTGATGAAAACCATTTTTAAAGATTCTTTTTCAAGAACACTTAAAGATGGTGGAGCTATGCGGGATCGAACCGCAGACCTCCTGCGTGCAAGGCAGGCGCTCTCCCAGCTGAGCTATAGCCCCATCAAGGTGTCGATACTGTCGCCAATTCCTTGGGAAAGAAATTGGTGGGTCTGAGTGGACTCGAACCACCGACCTCTCGCTTATCAGGCGAACGCTCTAACCACCTGAGCTACAGACCCAGTATCGTCTCTTTACTTTATAAACCGTATCAATCTGTGTGAACACTCATCGCAATAATCATCGTATAAGGAGGTGATCCAGCGCCAGGTTCCCCTAGCGCTACCTTGTTACGACTTCACCCCAGTCATGAACCACAAAGTGG
>NZ_JAWORD010000078.1:0-648 GCF_033337665.1 Vibrio sp. Vb2960
TAACGCTCTGTTAAGGGGTGAGCAACGCAATACTGAAGCCGCCGCATACCACCCTAAACACTTAAACCAACGCATAGTAAAAATGCCACGCGTTGCGAATCCCTCTTGAACAGTTTGTTAGGTGCGTAGCCAAAGTTGGTAAAAGTCGGTTTCATCGTGCTTGGGATTCTTGCGCAAGAACTCCCAACCATGGCGCTTATAGAATGTGAGGGCTCGATGGTTAGTTCGGCTTACTGAAAGTACAGCACGCAAACAACCCGCTTGACTCAAAGTGCTTACAATATAATCCTGCAATTTTGCAGCGAGACCTGAACCACGAAAATTCGGCTTTAAGTAAATGAGATGCACATAGCCAGTCTCAGGCTCGGGTGAAAAGCTACGAAATTCTAACTGCCCTGCAAACTGACCATCCACAAATATATGGATATAGAACCATCCTGATGTTGATAACCGGTCTAATACTCGTTCACGATAACCAATGATGAAGTCGTCGAAACCATCGTAATACCCAAAACTACAAAAGTATGCATCTTTTCTTGCAGCAACGCATAATTCGAAATCATCAATGTTTATCTGCCGAAAAGTAATTTCCATACTTACCTTTTCCTTCAAGCACCTAACGCCCTGTTAAGGGGTGAGCAACGCAAT
>NZ_JAWORD010000079.1:0-636 GCF_033337665.1 Vibrio sp. Vb2960
CCATGCGTTGGCTTTAGTGTTTAAGGTGGTATGCGGCGGCATCGGTATTGCGTTGCTCACCCCTTAACAGGGCGTTATGTGGTTGGAGAAAAATTATGAATCCATCAGCGGTTCTTGTTCATGTCCCAGATGTAGCGAAAGGGCTTGAATGGTACAAGAAAGCTTTCCCCGAAGCCGTTCCGATTTACCATCCTGACTTTGACTTCACAGCGCTTGATCTAAATGGTTTCTCACTAGAAATAGTCCAAGCAGACAAAAAGGTTGGGGCTGGTAAAAGTGGTACGGTTGTTTACTGGTCAGTAGATAATTTACGTGTTGCTCTGGCTCATTTTGAAGAACTCGGTGCGTGTCTTTATCGAGGGCCAATGGAGATTGAAGATGGGCTTTCAATGTGCCAAGTTGAGGACCCATTTGGAAACTTAATAGGGCTACGTGGGAAAACCACATAACAAATTGTTCAAGAGGGATTCGCAACGCGTGGCATTTTTACTATGCGTTGGTTTTAGTGTTTAAGGCAGTATGCGGCGGCATCGGCATTGCGTTGCTCACCCCTTAACAAGGCGTTATACCTCGTAGGAGAATTATGAAGAAATTACTAACAGCAGCCATGGGATTATTCGTTTCAAATGCCAACGC